>CAZLBB010000023.1:0-55173 GCA_964557415.1 uncultured Rhodospirillaceae bacterium | reverse complement strand
AGCGCGGCCGCCGCGACCTCGCGGGCGCCCGACGCGATCGCGTCGGCAAGGGGAAGGCCGCGCGAGGTCGCCAGGGCGAGCACCTCGCCCGCGCCCGCGGCGGCGCGCGCCCGCTCCGCGAGGTCCGCGTCGCCGCCGAGCCGCGCCAGGCGTCGGGCCAAGTCGCCGACGTCGACCGACGAGCGGGCGGAATGCAGGTCGAGATGGCCTTGCGCCAGCTTGGCGAGCTTGGCGAAGCCGCCGGCGATGGTCAGGCGCGGCACTGGATGCTTGCGCAGGTACTTGAGCAGGCCGCCAACGAAGTCGCCCATGTCGATCAAGGCCTGCTCCGGCACATCGCACATCGCCTGGGCCGCGCGCTCCGATGTCGAGCCGGTCGCGCCGATCAGGTGTGCGATGCCGGCGGCGCGCGCCACGTCGACGCCGCGATGGATCGCGTGGATCCAGGATGAGCAGGAATAGGGGATCACCACGCCGGTCGTGCCGAGGACCGACAGGCCGCCGACGATGCCGAGCCGCCCGTTCATCGTGCGGGCGGCCAGCGCTTCGCCGCCGGGAATCGACACGGTGATCTCGACGTCCGCCGGGCCGGAGAGCGCCTCGGCCGCGTCGGCGATCGCCTCGCGCATCATCTGCCGCGGCCCGGGATTGATCGCCGGCTCGCCGACCGCCAGCGCCAGGCCGGCGCGCGTGACCGTGCCAACCCCGGCGCCGGCCCGGAACGTGACGCCGCTGCCGGCCGGACCGCGCCTGACCGACGACAGGATCAGCGCGCCATGCGTCACGTCCGGGTCGTCGCCCGCATCCTTGATCACGCCGGCCGCGGCCTCGTCCGCGCCGCGCGACTTGGCGGCGAGCGGAAAACTCGGCCGTTGCCCGTTCGGCAGGCGGATCGTCACCGGGTCGGGAAACCGGCCGGTCGCCAGCGCCTCGTAGGCGGCGCGCGCCGCCGCGGTGGCGCAGGCGCCGGTGGTCCAGCCACGGCGCAGGAGGCCCTCGGGGCGGCGCGTTTCGCTCATGGGCGCGATCGTAGCCGCCCGGCCTGGACAAGTCATTGCTACTGCCGTGGCGGTCGCGCGGTGCGCGGTGTAGCCTGCCCGCGATGCCAGGCAGCAAATCCTTTGCCCCGCCCGAATTCCTGCCGGGATGGGTATGGCTGGTCGGCGCCGGGCCGGGCGATCCGGGCCTGCTGACGCTGCTGGCCGTGCACGCGCTCGAAAGCGCCGATGTCGTCGTCTACGACGCGCTGGTCGACGAGCGCATCCTGGACTTGGCCTCGCCCAAGGCAGAACGCGCGTATGCCGGCAAGCGCGGCGGAAAGCCGTCGCCCAGCCAGCCCGACATCTCGGACCGGCTGATCCGGCTGGCGCGCGAGGGCAGGCGCGTGCTGCGCCTGAAAGGCGGCGACCCGTTCGTGTTCGGGCGCGGCGGCGAGGAGGCGCTGGCCCTGGTCGCGGCCGGCGTGCCGTTCCGCGTGGTTCCGGGCGTCAGCGCCGGCATCGGCGGCCTCGCCTATGCCGGCATCCCGGTCACGCATCGCGACGTGAACTCCGCCGTCACTTTCGTCACCGGTCACAACGCCGTCGGCGAAGTGCCGGACGGGCTCGACTGGCCGGCGCTGGCGCGCGGATCGCCCGTGATCGTTTTCTACATGGCGCTGAAGCATCTCGGCGCGATCTGCGACCGGTTGATCGCCGCCGGCCGGCCGCGGGACGATGCGGTGGCGATCGTGTGCAAGGCCGCAACGGACGAACAGACCGTGCTGGAAACGACGCTAACCGAGGCGCCCGCCCGCGCCAACGCGGCCGGGCTCGAGCCGCCGGCCATCGTCGTGATCGGCGACGCCGTGCGCCTGCGCAAAGGTCTGGACTGGCTGGGCGCGATCGAGCACGAACGCGTTCTCGACGCCGACCCGCTCGGCCTCAAGCGGCGGCGGCAGGCCGGATGACCCGGCTGCTGCCCTGCCGCGTGAGCATCTGCGGCGTCGGCGAGCTGGAGAGCTTCGCGCGCGCGGGTGTCAGCGACGTGCTGTCGATCATCAATCCCGATACGCCCGAGCCCGAGGCGTTCCGCAGCTTCATGGGCCATCGCCGTACCACGCTGCGCTTCCACGACGTGGTGCTGCCGACCGAGGGGCAGACGCTGTGCGGCGAAAACGAGGTCGGCCGCATCCTCGATTTCGGCCGCAAGCTCGCCGCGCGGCGAGACGCCGATCACCTGCTGGTGCATTGCATGGCCGGCATCTCGCGCTCGACGGCGGCCGCGGCGATCCTCATGGCGCAGCACAACCCCGGCCGCGAAAGCGAAGCCTTCGATACGCTGCTGTCGATCCGCCCGCGCGCCTGGCCCAACAGCCGCATGATCGCGCTTGCCGACCGCCTGCTCGAGCGGCAGGGGCGGCTGGAGGCGGCGCTGCGCCGCTACTTCGCGCGCGCCGTCGGCGAGTTCGATGGCCTGGCGGACTACATCGGCACGATCGAGGGTCGCGGGCACGAGGTGCCCGGCGGCAAGCCCGACTAGAACTTGTAGCCGTAGCGCAGGCCGAAGTCGTCGTTGCCCTGGTTGCGGTCGGCGAGCCAGCCCGCGTTCGAGTAGTGGTCGATCATGAAGGAGACGGAGTGGTTCTCGAGGAAGCGGTAGCCGACCTCGAGCGCCTCGCGGAACACCACGCGCGACCCCATCAGCCGGCGCGGCGGGTCGGGATCGTTCGATTCCAGCCAGCCGTCATGCACCGCCATGCCGAAGAAACCCTCGACGAAGAAGCCTTTCCACACGAAGCCGCCCCAGGTGAGGCCGGCATAGAAGAAGCTGGTGTCGCCCGCCGTGTTGATGCTGGCGCCGACGGTCGGGCGCGGCTCGAGGATGATCTTGAAGATGTCGGGCGAGCGGAAGCGCGCCTCCATGTTGACCTGGGCGCCGTTCTCGGTCGCGCTCGCGATCGGCCCCTTGTTGTGCGCGAGGATGCCGAAGCGCAGCTCGGACACGCCGTATTGGGAACCGCGGCCGTAGCGCAGGCCCTCTTCCGGGGGCGCGGAAGCGGCCGCGGCGCTGCTCTGTGCCGCCTGCTGCGCCAGCTGCATCGGCATCGGGGTCAGCTGCGGGGCGGTCCCCGCCGGCGCGGCCGGTGGAGTCGGCGCGACGCCCACCTGCCGCTCGGCCAAGGGCGGCAGGACCTGCGCCGGCGCCGGCGCGGTCGCGGGCTGCCCGACAACCGGTTGACCCGGCGGCGCATAGACCGAGGCGATCTGCGGCGGCGGCTCGCTCCAGCCGCTCGCGTACTGGTCATAGGGCCGGCGATAGGCGTCGGGCTCGAGCGCGATCTGCGCCGCGCCGCCCACGTTCATCGGCGATGGATCGTAGGGATGCGCGACCCGGGGCAGTGGCTGCACGACGTGCGTCTGCGCGGCGGCGGGGCCGGCAGAAAAACCGGACCACACCGCGCCGAGGCATAGCAGCGCGAGGACCCTTCCGACTGCGTCCTTCGCGGCCGGCAAGGTGCTTACGCAAGCGTATGGGGCGTGGTTCCGCACCCTGCGGTTATAGGCGGGGCGAGCGCCGCGGTCCATACGGCCTGTGACACAAATCATTCATTGTGGCCGCCGTGCAACAGATTGTTAAACCAGGGATTTCCCCGTGACGGGTCGCGCCTTGATGCTGCGGTGACCGGGGGATAGCCTCGCACCGGATTTGGCCCGGAGACTTGAAGGATGGAGGCGCTGCTCTGGTCGGGGCTGCAGCATTGCGGCGCCGCCCTGCGGGCGGACGGCGGGGTGATCGTGGCGCTCCTGCTGGCGGGGTTGATGGGCAGCGTGAGCCACTGCGTCGGCATGTGCGGTCCCTTCGTCCTGGCCCAGGTCACCGCCCGGCTGGAGGCCGTTCCGGCCGAGCGCATGCGCGAATGGCACCGGCTGGTCGGCGCCGCGGTGCTTCCCTATCACCTCGGCCGCGCGACGACCTATGCCGGGCTTGGCTCTGTCGCCGCATCGCTCGCGGGCGGCCTGGCGATGCTCTCCGGCCTGCGCATCATCGCGGCGGCGCTGCTGGTCGCCGCGGCGGCCACATTCCTCGCTGGCGCCCTGCGGCAGGCGGGCTTGGCATCGGCCGCCGGCTCGGGCGGGACGGCCGCCGCGACCTGGCCGGCTCGGCTGCTGCGCCCGCTGTTCGCCCGACCGGTCGGCTGGCGCGGCTACCTGCTGGGGGTCGCGCTTGGCTTCCTGCCCTGCGGCCTGCTCTATGGCGCCGTTGCAGCCGCCGCATCGACCGGCTCGCCGCTGTCGGGTGCCCTGGGCATGATGGCCTTCGCGCTGGGCACGGCGCCGGCTTTGGTCGCAACCGGGCTTGCAGGTCATCTCGCGGCGCGCCATCTCGGGCCGGTGATGCGCGTCGCCGCGCCGGCACTGATGGTCGTGAACGCGGGGTTCCTGGCGTACATGGCCTGGCGCGTGGCCGCATGAGCGAGAGGAATTAAGAGACGATGAACCGCACGGCGTTGATCCGCATGCTGCTGATCGCCACGACCGGCGTGGTCCTTGCCGTGGCTCTGGGCCTGGTCGGGCGCGCCTTGTGGCTGGACCCGCGTTCGGGCGGCGGGCGGGAGGGCAGCGTCACCGGCACCGCGCTGGTCGGCGGGCCGTTCGAGCTGACCGACCAGAACGGCCGGCGCGTGAAGGACTCCGAGTTCCGCGGCAAGCTGATGCTGGTGTTCTTCGGCTACATCTACTGCCCCGATGTCTGCCCGACCTCGCTGCTCGACGTCAGCCAGGCGCTGGACATGCTGGGCAAGGACGCCGGACAGGTGCAGCCCGTCTTCATCACGGTCGATCCCGAGCGCGACACGCCCGCGGCGATGAAGGAGTTCCTGTCCAATTTCCATCCGCGCATGCTCGGCCTGACCGGCACGCCGGCCGAGATCCAGGCCGCGGCCAAGGCCTATCGCGTCTATTACGCCAAGGCCGCCGGCGGCGAGCGCGACTACCTGATGGACCATACGGCGCTCCTCTACCTGATGGACCGCGAGGGCCGCTACCTGACGCACTTCACCAACAAGACCCGCGCCGACGAGATGGCGGCGGCGATCCGCAAGTTCCTCCAACAATGAACCACGGAGACGCCGAGACACTGAGACGAGAAAGAGAAGGGGATTTGGACGCGGCCTTCGGCCGCATGAATTCCCCTCCTTTCTCCTGCTCCGTGTCTCTGCGTCTCTGTGGCTAGTTTCGTTCCTTGGTTGCACCCGGCCTGGTGATCGCCGCGCCCGCGTCGGGCAGCGGCAAGACGACGGTCACGCTCGGGTTGCTGCGGCACCTGGCGCGAAGGGGCGTCCGCGTCGCCTCGGCCAAGGCGGGGCCCGACTACATCGATCCGGCCTTTCATGCCGCGGCCAGCGGCAAACCCTGCTTCAACCTCGATGCCTGGGCCATGCGCCGCGGCACGCTCGCGGCGCTGATCGCGCGGCTGTCTGCCGACGCGGAGATCATCCTGTGCGAGGGCGTGATGGGCCTGTTCGATGGCGCCGGGCCGGACGCCATGGGTTCGACGGCCGACCTTGCCGCGCTTGCCGGCTGGCCGGTGGTCCTGGTGATCGATATCCAGCGCCAGGGCGCTTCGGCCGCCGCGGTGCTGCGCGGCTTCGCCTCGCATCGGCGCGATGTCCGGATTGCCGGCGTGATCTTCAACCGCGCTTCCGGCGATTCGCACGCCGCCCTGGCCGCGAACGCGGTCGCGCGGGCGGTGCCGGACATCGCGATCCTGGGATGGCTCGGCCGCGCCGCCGAGCTGTCGTTGCCGGAGCGTCATCTGGGGCTGGTACAGGCGCGCGAACATGCGGTGCTCGACCCGTTCCTCGACGCGGCGGCCGATGCCGTATCGGCCGGCATCGACGTCGACGCGCTGCGGCGGCTTGCACGCCCTGCCGCGCTGGCGCCATCGGCCCCCGGCGACGCGCCGATCGCGCCGCTGGGCCGCCACATCGCCGTGGCCGCGGACGACGCGTTCTCGTTCGCCTATCCCGCGGTGACCGAGGGCTGGCGCCGCGCCGGCGCGCGCGTCTCGCCTTTCTCGCCGCTCAGGGACGAGGCGCCGCGGCCCGATTGCGACGCCATCTATCTGCCCGGCGGCTATCCGGAGCTGCATGGCGCAAGGCTGGCGGCCGCGGCGCGTTTCATGAACGGCCTCCGCGGCGCCGCGGCGCGCGGGGCGGCGATCTATGGCGAGTGCGGCGGCTACATGGTGCTCGGCCGCGGCTTCGTCGATGCGGCCGGTGCGCGCCATGCCATGGCCGGCCTGCTGCCGCTGGAATCCTCGTTCGCCGCGCGCAGGCTGCATCTGGGCTATCGCCGTGCGGTGCTGGCGACCGCGTCTCCGCTTGGACCCAAGGGCACGGTCCTGCGCGGGCACGAGTTCCACTACGCCAGCGTCGTCGACGAAGGCCCGGGCGAGATGCTGTTCGCGATCGCCGACGCGGCCGGACGCGCGCTGGGCGGCATCGGCCGCGCGCGCGGGCGCGTGATGGGCTCGTTCCTGCATCTGATCGATCGCGAGTAGCGCCGCGAATCACGGGGCCTCGCCGGCGCGGCATCAACGCGGGCACGGCCGTGCCTCGGCCGCGCGAACCCGCCGCCCGGGCGGCGCGACTGGACGCGGCGGCGGCAAATGGCTATCAGGACTCCATGGCCGGAGGCGGGCGACGGTCGCCAGGCCGCGACGGCGGCAAGGTGCTGCACGTGGCGCCGCAGCAGGGCGGCATGCCGGTCGCGGTGGCGTTGCGACGCAACCCGCGCGCGCGACGGCTGATTCTTTCGGTCGATCCCGGCGAGGCGCGACCGGCGCTCGTCATCCCCGCCTTCGTCTCGGTCGGGGAGGCGCAGGAATTCCTGGAGCAGCGCCGCGACTGGCTGTTCCGTCGCCTGGCGGCGCTGCCGGCACGCGCGCCGTTCGCCGAAGGCGCGACGGTACCGTTCAAGGGTGACAGCCTGCGGCTGCGCCACCGGCCCGATGCGCGCGGCGTGGCGTGGCGCGACGGCGATCACCTCGATGTCGCCGGCGACCCGCGTCACCTGGCGCGGCGCACCGCCGACTGGCTCAAGGCCGAGGCACGACGCGATTTCGCTCTGCGCGCGGCGCGCATGGCGCGCGCGCTCGGCCGGTCGGCGCCCCGGGTCGCCATCCGCGACCCGAAGCGGCAATGGGGCAGCTGCTCCTCCGACGGCACGCTCCGGTTGTCGTGGCGGCTGGTGATGGCGCCCGAGCCGGTGATCGACTACGTTGTCGCGCACGAAGTGGCGCATTTGGCGGAGATGAACCACGGGGCCGGCTTCTGGGCGATCGTCGCCCGGCTGACCCCGCACATGGCGACGGCGCGCATCTGGCTGCGCCGGAACGGACATTCCCTGTTGCGTTACGGATAGCGTCCAGGCATTCTGCAATCAATCGTTGCCTTCCGGGACTGCATGCCGCCTCGCGAATCCTTCTCGACCGCCGTGCTGCTGACAGCGCTGGTGGCGTTCGGTCCCATCTCGACCGATCTCTACCTGCCGTCGCTGCCCGGCATCGCGCGCGACCTGTTGACCGACGCGGCCGCCGTGCAGCTGACGCTGAGCGTGTTCCTGCTCGGCTTCGCCGGCGGGCAGATCGTCTACGGTCCCTTGAGCGACCGCTACGGCCGCCGGCCGCTGCTGCTGGGCGGCGTGATGCTCTATCTTCTCGGCAGCCTAGCCTGCGCGCTGGCGGCGACGATCGAATGGCTGATCGCCGCGCGCTTCCTGCAGGCGATCGGCGCCTGCTCGGGGGTCGTGCTGGCGCGGGCGGTGGTGCGCGACATCTACGCGCCGGAGCGCGCGGCCTCGGTGCTCGCCTATATCGGATCGGCCATGGCGATCGCACCGCTGATTGGCCCGATCGTCGGCGGGCAGCTGGAAGTGCAGCTGGGCTGGCGCGCCAATTTCGCGCTGCTGACGATCTACGGCGTCGCGATCTCGCTCGGCGTGCTGCTGGGGCTCGAGGAAACCAACCTGCGGCGCGACCCGTCCGCCCTGTCGCCCAGGCGGATCATCGCCAACTTCCATCAGATGCTGTCGAGCCGGCGCTACGTCGCCTGCGTCGCCGCCGCCACGTTCTGCTACTGCGGCATGTTCTCGTTCATCTCCGCCTCGTCCTTCGTGCTGATCGACGTGGTCGGGCTGGCGCCCGACGCCTATGGCTTCGCCTTCGCCGCCGTGGTGATCGGCTACATGGTCGGCGCGCTCAGCGCCGGGCGGCTGGTGCATCGGCTGGGCATGGAGCGCGTGATGCTGGCGGGCGGCCTGCTGACCGGCCTGTCCGGACCAGCGATGGCGGCATTCGCGATCGCGAGCGGCGGCGCGGTGCACTGGGCCATGGTCGTGCTGCCGATGGCGGTCTACTGCGCCGGCATGGGCTGGGTGATCCCAGCCTCGAATGCCGCCGCGATCGGTCCCTACCCGGACAAGGCCGGCGCGGCATCGTCGCTGCTGGGCTTCATCCAGATGACCATCGCCGCCACGGTCGGCGTGGCCGTGGCGCACCTGCTCGACGGCACGGCGCGGCCGATGGCGCTGTCGCTGGGTCTGAGCGGCCTCCTGACGCTGGCGGCCGCGCTGACGGTGCGGCGGACCGCAGTCATGTCCGCGCCGTAGCACGGCCATGGCGGCACATACTTGAACTCTCGGGGAGACGCCGATGCCGTTTGCGATCAGGACCACCGACAAGCCGGGCATGCAGGCGCTGCGCGACAAGCTGCAGCAGGCGCATCTCGACTATCTCGACAGCCAGCTCGGCATGCTGCTTGCCGCGGGCTCGCTGCGCAGCGACGACAACACGCAGGCCACGGGCGGCATCCTGATCGTCGACGTCGAGGACCGTGCCGCGGCCGAGCGCTTCATCAACGACGATCCCTTCGCCAAGGGCGGCCTGTTCGCCGAGATCAAGGTCGACCGTTGGCGCAAGGCCTATTTCGACAGGAAGCGGTTCATCTGAGGGTCAATTGCTGTCGCGGCCGAAGCCTGCCGGGCGGCTCTCGGGGTTGCTGATCGCGGCGCGGCCGGCCGCCGGCGGGGCGCCGGGGACCGGTGCGGCCTGGTAGGTCTGCGCCGGGTCGACGGCGGCGACCGCGGCCATGGGCAGCGGCAGCGGGCGCGGCGGCAGGCCGGCATGGGCGGCCAGCATGAAGTCGCGCCACATCCGCGCCGGCAGCCCGCCGCCGGTGACGTGCTTCATCGGCTTGTTGTCGTCGTTGCCGACCCACACGCCGGTCACCAGGTCGGCGGTGTAGCCGAGGAACCAGGCGTCGCGGAAATCCTGCGTCGTGCCGGTCTTGCCCGCGGCGGGACGGTCGAGCCTGGCGGCCTTGGCCGTGCCGCCGGCGATCGCCGCGCCCATCATGTCGTTCATCGCCGCGACCTCGGCGCGGCCGGCGACGGTGCCGAGGCCCGAGCCCTTGCGCGCGTAGAGCACGTTGCCGGCCGTGTCGCGGATCTCGCGGATGCCGTAGGCGAGCACGGCTTCGCCGGCGTTCGCAAGCGACGCGTAGGCCGCGGTCAGCTCGAGCGGCGTCACCTCGTAGGTGCCGAGCGCGATGCTGGCGTCGGGCCGGAGCGTGCTGGTGATGCCCATGCGCTCCGCCACCGCCACGACCTTGCGCGGCCCGACCCGCTCGGCGAGCTGCGCCGCCACGGTGTTGACCGAGTAGGCCAAGGCCTCGCGCAGCGTGACCATGCCGCGATACGTGCCCTCGTAGTTCCTGGGACTCCAGTTGCCGATCGTGATCGGCCCGTCCATGAAGCGGTCCTCGGGCTTGTAGCCGGCCTGCAGCGCGGCCAAGTAGACCATCGGCTTGAAGGCCGAGCCGGGCTGCCGCAGCGCCTGGGTCGCGCGGTTGAACTGGCTCTGCGCGTACTCGACGCCGCCGACCAGCGCGCGCACCGCACCGTCCGGCGCCATCGCCACCAGCGCCGCCTGGCGCGCGTTGAGCGCGCCGCCTTCCATGTCGAGCGCCAGCGCCAGCTTGTCCTCGGCCAAGCGCTGCAGGCGCGGATCGAGCGTGGTCACCACCACGAGGTCGCGGTCGGTGAAGCCGACGAAGCCCTGCACCTGGTCCATCACCCAGTCGGCGAAGTAGCGCCCGATCGGGCCGGTGCCGGCGATCGAGGCCGGCCGCTTCGCGCTCGGCCGCGCCTGCTCGGCCTGGCTCGCCTCGAGGAAGCCGGCGTCGACCATGTTGGCCAGCACCTGGCGCGTGCGCCGCTCGGCCGTGTCGGGATCGGCGACCGGATTGAAGCGCGACGGCGCCTTGAGGATGCCCGCCAGCATCGCCGATTCCCAGAGGTCGAGCTGGCGCGCCGAGACGCCGAAGTACTTGCGCGCGGCCGCGTCGACGCCGTAGGTGCCGGCGCCGAGATAGACCCGGTTGAGATAGAGCGTGAGGATCTGCGCCTTGGTGAACTTGCGCTCGAGCCACAGCGCCAGGATCGTCTCCTGCACCTTGCGCTTGAGCGTGCGCTCGGAGGTGAGGAACAGGTTCTTGGCGAGCTGCTGCGTGATGGTCGAGCCGCCCTGGCGCACATGGCCGGCGCGCAGGTTGGCGATCACGGCGCGGGCGAGGCCGATCGGATCGATGCCGGGATGCGACTGGAACCGGCGGTCCTCGGTCGCCATCACCGCGAGCGGCAGGGTTGCCGGCAGCTCGTCCAGCGGCAGGGTTTCGCCGACCAGGTCGCCGAAGCTGGCGAAGATCGCGCCGTCGGCCGATGCCAGCGTGATCGCCGGCCGGCGCGTCGGCGCCTCGAGCGAGCGGATGTCGGGCAGGTCGTAGGCGTAATAGGCGGTCACGCTGGCGCCGGCGATCGCGACCCAGACCAGCAGCACGGAAGACCAATAGACCAGGCGCCGGAGCCAGCGCCGGCGTGGGCGGCGGGGCGCGGGCTCGGCCGCGCGGCGGGAGCCGGACGCCCTTCCGGCGCGATCCTCGCGCTCGATCACGATTTCCCTCTCGCGCCGGGGCCTGCCTGCCATGAGGCGCTTTCTAGGGGCTAATTGTGGCGAAATCTATGCGATTGTAGGCATCGCCCCGGCATTCATCAGAGGTTCCCGATGCAGAGCCTGATCCCCCTGGCCGAGCGGATCGCCCGCCGGCTGAGCGAGCGGCGCGAGACGATCGCCGTCGCCGAGTCCTCGACCGGCGGCCTGATCGCGGCCGCGCTGCTCGCCGTGCCCGGCGCCTCGGCCTATTTCCTCGGCGGGGCGGTCGTCTACACGGGCAAGGCGCGGTCGGCGCTGCTTGATGTCCAGCCGGCCGACCTCGAGGGGATGCGCCCGGCGAGCGAGCCCTATGCGCAGCTCATGGCGGAACGGGTGCGCGCACGGCACGGGGCGAGCTGGGGCCTGGCCGAGACCGGCGCCACCGGCCCGACCGGCAACCGCTATGGCGACCCGGCCGGGCACAGCTGCATCGCCGTCGCGGGGCCGGCCGCCCGCGTCGCGACGCTGCGGACCGGCAGCGCCGACCGGCAGGCGAACATGCGCCGGTTCGCGGCGCGGGCGCTCGAGCTGCTGGAGGAGGCGCTGGCCTGAGCCCACGGGCGAAGGTCGCAAGCCGCGTCCCGTCGCGGCGTTGCGGCAATCGTCGCCGAAAGCGCGCGCCGCGTGTCACGCGCTCCTTTTCAGCGCCGGCATCTCGTCGCCGACCGGGTGCTGGGCGCGGAAGCCGATGGCGAGCCGGTTCCACAAGTTGATGAGGCCGATCAGCACGGTCAGGTTCACCAGCTCGTCGTTCTTGAAGTGCGGCCGCACCTCGGCGAACACGTCGTCGGGCGCGTGCGTCTCGGCCACCAGCGTGAGCGCCTCGGTCCAGGCCAGCGCCGCGCGCTCGCGCGGGCTGTAGAGCGGCGATTCGCGCCAGGCATCAAGCAGGTAGAGGCGCTGCTCGCTTTCGCCGTTCCGACGCAGGTGCTTACTGTGCATGTCCAGGCAGAAGGCACAGCCGTTGATCTGCGAGGCACGCATCTTCACGAGGTCGATCAGGCTCGACTCGAGCCCACAGCTGCGGATGTAGGTCTCGACGTTCGAGACGGCCTGATAGGCGCCGGGCGCGGCCGTGACGGGATTGAGGCGTGGCTGCATGTCGTCGATCCTTCCTTCGATGGGACGCGAGCGGGATTCCGCCGGCGGCATGCACCTGCCGGCGCGTCTCGCGCGCGGCATCTGGCGGAAGCGATCGCGCGGGCGTCCCCGGGGACGCCTGAACGCTACGTGCGGAGCTCTGCCAGATCCCTGTACAGCTCCAGCGCCTCCGGGTTCGCCAGCGCCTCCTTGTTCTTGACCGGCCTGCCGTGCACCACGTCGCGCACGGCGAGCTCGACGATCTTGCCGCTCTTGGTGCGCGGGATGTCGGCGACCTGGACGATCCTTGCCGGCACGTGGCGCGGCGTGGTGTTGCGCCGGATCTGGTCGCGGATCTTCTTCTGCAGCGCCTCGTCGAGCGCAAGGCCGGGCCTGAGGCGCACGAACAGCACGACGCGCACGTCACCGTCGGCCCAGTCCTGGCCGATGACGATGCTCTCGACCACTTCGTCGAGCTGCTCGACCTGGCGGTAGATCTCGGCGGTGCCGATGCGCACGCCGCCCGGATTGAGCACGGCGTCGGAGCGGCCGTGGATGATCAGCCCGTCGCGCGGCGTGATCTCGATGTAGTCGCCGTGGCACCAGATGTTCCGGAACCGGCCGAAATAGGCGGCGTGGTATTTTTCGCCGCTCAGGTCGTTCCAGAAATAGATCGGCATGCAGGGGAACGGCCTGGTGCAGACCAGCTCGCCCTTCTCGCCGCGGACCGGCTTCCCGGCGTCGTCGAACACGTCGACCGCCATGCCGAGGCCGCGCTGCTGGATCTCGCCGCGATAGACCGGGCCGGTCGGGTCGCCGAGCACGAAGCAGGAGATGATGTCGGTGCCGCCGCTGATCGAGGCGAGGTGCAGGTCCTTCTTGATCGAGCGGTAGACGAAGTCGAACGACTCCGGCACCAGCGGCGAGCCGGTCGAGGTCATGGCGCGCACGGTCGCGAGCCGGTGGGTCTCGATCGGCTTCAGCCCGGCCTTGTTGACGGCGTCGATGTACTTGGCCGAGGTGCCGAACAGCGTCATCGACTCGGCATCGGCGTAGTCGAACAGGATGTTGCCGGAGGGATGGAACGGGTTGCCGTCGTAGAGCAGCAGCGTCGCCTCGGAGCCCAAGGCCGAGATCAGCCAGTTCCACATCATCCAACCGCAGGTGGTGAAGTAGAACACGCGGTCGCCCGGCTTGACGTCGCACTGCAACCGGTGCTCCTTCAGGTGCTGCAGCAGCGTGCCGCCGGCGCCGTGCACGATGCATTTCGGCACGCCGGTCGTTCCGGACGAGAACATGATGAAGAGCGGATGGTCGAACGGCAGGCGCTCGAAGGCGATGTCGCCGCCCGGATGGCCGGCGAGGAAATCCGCGAGCGTCACGGTGCGCTCGATCCCGTCGACGTTAGGCGTCGGATTCGTGTAGGGCACGACGACCGCCTTCTTCACGCTCGGCAGCCTGGCGAGGATCGCCGGCAGCTTGTCGATCGTGGGAAAGGTCTTGCCGCCGTAGAAGTATCCGTCGGCGCAGACAAGCACCGTCGGCTCGATCTGGCCGAAGCGGTCGAGCACGCCCTGCACGCCGAAATCGGGCGAGCAGGACGACCAGATCGCGCCGATGGTGGCGGCCGCCATCATGGCCATCGCCGTCTCGGGCAGGTTCGGCAGGTAGCCGGCGACGCGGTCGCCCGGCTTGACGCCCTCGGCCTTGAGCGCCTGGGCCAGGCGCGAGACCGTATCGTAGACCTCGCCCCAGGTCAGCGAACGCTTCACCTTGTCCTCGCCCCAGAACACCATCGCCTGGCCGGAGTCGCGCCGGCGCAGCATGTTCTCGGCGTAATTGAGCCGCGCGTCGGGGAAGAACTTCGCGCCGGGCATCTTCGACCCGTTCACCAGCGCGCGCGTGCCGCGCGTCTCGGCGATTACCCCGGCGAAATCCCACAGCGAGGTCCAGAACCGGCCCGGTTCGTCGACCGACCAGCGCCAGAGAGACTTGTAGTTGCGGTGCCGGACGCCCCAGTCCTGCTCGACCTGGGCCATGAAGGCGGTCAGGTTCGCGGCGGCGACGCGCACCGGCGAGGGATGCCACAGCGGCTTTACCGCCGGTCCGGCGGCGCGGCGCGCCGGCGCCTTGGGCCGGGCGGCTTTGGTCTTCGCGACGGGGCGGCGCAGCCTTGCCGCCGCCTTGGACGCCTTCTTGACCGTTCGCTTGGCCGATCTGCCGGCGCGGCGGCTCGCCCTGGCCATGACTGTCCTCCCCTGTCGGCGGCGCGCGACGCCGTCCCTGGAAATTCATGAATAAGCCCTAAACCGGCCGGCTCGCAACCGCAGCCCCGCCTTCCCGCGCCAAGCAACCCTGCCCTGCGCTAAGCGAAGTAGGCCGGGCCCTTCGCCATCGCTATCCTTTGCATCATGCCAGCATCGGACGAGGCAGCGCCGCGGGCGCGCCGGGCCATCCTGCTCGACCTGCCGCCGGCAACGCGCGGCGCGCTGCTGATGATCTGCGCCGCCGTCGTGTTCTCGGCCATGAACACCATCATCCGCGTGCTGGCGGCCGAGCTGCCTGCCTTCGAGATCGCCTTCTTCCGCAATTTCTGCGCGCTCATCCTGATGCTGCCCTGGGTCGCGCGCTACGGCATGTCGAGCCTCCGCACCGAGCGCATCAAGCTCTACTCGATGCGGGCGTTGGTGGGCCTCGCCTCGATGCTGTGCTGGTTCACGGCGGTGACCCTGATCCCGCTGGCCGAGGCGACGGCGCTGAGCTTCACCGGCCCGCTGTTCGCCACCGCCGGCGCGGCGCTGCTCCTGCGCGAGACGGTCGGCTGGCGGCGCTGGGGCGCCGTGGTGATGGGGTTCGTCGGCGTGCTGATCATCGTCCGGCCCGGTGCGGTGGACCTCTCCTTCGGCGCGAGCCTCGCGCTCGCCTCGGCCGTGTTCATGGCTGCGGGCTCGCTGATGGTGAAGACTCTCTCGCGCACCGAGCCGACCGCCGCGATCGTCTCCTACATGGTGATCTACCTGGCGCCCTTGTCGCTGATCCCCGCGCTGTTCGTCTGGGTCTGGCCGCCGATGAGCACCTGGCCCTGGCTCGCCGCGCTCGGGCTGCTCGGCGCGGTCGCGCATCTCTGCTACACCGGCGCGCTCGCCGCGGCCGACGCCTCGGCGGTCATGCCGCTCGACTACATGCGCCTGCCGGCGGTGGCCCTGTTCGCCTACGCGATGTTCGCGGAGGTCCCGACCGTGTGGACCTGGGCCGGCGCGGGCGTGATCATCGCCGCCAGCACCTACATCGCCCAGCGCGAGATGCGTCTGAAGCGCCAGCGCGCCCCGGCCGTGGCGGCGTCCTGACGGCGATGCGTCGCCCAGCCCCATGACGGTGCGCGAGCTGGGCACCGGATTGACGACGGCGGGCCGGCGCTGGCGCGGGCTTTCGGCCAATACGCGCGCCATCCTGTGGATGCTGCTCGGCACGGCCATGTTCGCGACCATGACCGCGCTGATCAAGGCGCTGGCGGCGCACTACGACAGCTTCCAGATCTCGTTCTTCCGCTCGTTCTTCGCCTTCCTGGTGTTCCTGCCGGTCGGGCTGCTGCAGGGGCTGCCGGCGCTGCGCACGAGCTGCCCGATGCTGCACATCCGCCGCGGCCTGGTCGGCACCAGCTCGATGCTGACGGGCTACTATTCCGTCGCGCACCTGCCGCTGGCGCTGTCGACCTCGATCAGCTTCGCCGCACCGCTGTTCCTGGTGGTGCTCGCGGTGCTGGCACTGGGCGAGATCGTCGGCTGGCGGCGCTGGCTCGCGACCGCGATCGGCTTCCTCGGCGTGCTGGTCATGGTGCGACCGGGCCAGGGCATCGATCCGGCGGCGCTGGTGGGGCTGGCGGCGGCGGCGCTGTCGGCGACCTCGGTCGTGCTGACGAAGAAGATGCCGACGAGCGAGCGGCAGATCACGATCCTCGTCTGGGCGACGCTGGTGAGCTCGGTCGCCTGCCTGCCCTTCGCGCTGTGGCGCTGGTCGACGCCCGACCTGGCGGATTTCTGGCTGCTCGCCTCGGTCGGGCTGGTCGGCGCCGCCGGCCAGGCGATCTGGCTGCACTCCTACCGCCTGGGCGAGGTTTCGGTCGTCGGCCCCGTCGACTACACCCGGCTGATCTTCGCCACGATCATCGGCTTCCTGTGGTTCGGCGAATGGCCGGATACCTGGACCATGCTGGGCGCGGCCATCATCGTCGCCAGCACCGCCTATATCGCGCACCGCGAGGCGCGCCTGCGGCGAAACATCCCACGCGGCCCCGGCGTCGCCTGATCGGCTTGCGCCGCCGGCCGCGGCGTTGCACCAATAGGCCATGGCCGCCGACACGCCCAGCCTCTTGAACGACCTGTGGTACTTCGCGCTCTCCGGCGCCAGCCTCGGGCGCGGCAAGTTCGTGCCGCGCATGATCATGGGCGAGCCGATGCTGATCGGACGCGACGCCGACGGCCTGGTCTTCGCGCTGCGCGACATCTGCCCGCATCGTGGCATGCCGCTCAGCGAGGGTCGCTTCGACGGGCGCGAGGTCGAGTGCTGCTACCACGGCTGGCGCTTCGACCGCGGCGGGCGCTGCACGGCGATCCCGTGGCTGGTCGACGGCAGCGAGATCGACGTCGCGCGCATCAAGGTGCGCCGCTTCCCGGCGCGCGAGCATCTCGGCAATGTCTGGGTCTATGTCGGCGATCCGGACAAGCCCGAGGACTCGCTGCCGGAATTGCCGCCGCTGCCGGCGATCGGCGTCGAGGCGCCGAACCTGTCGGTCGAGATGAACTTCGACTGCCATGTCGACCAGGCGGTGATCGGCCTCATGGACCCGGCGCACGGACCGTTCGTGCACACCGCGTGGTGGTGGCGGCCGAACCGCGAGATGCAGGTGAAGGAGAAGGCGTTCGAGCCGGCGCCGTTCGGCTTCCGCATGAAGCGGCACAAGCCGGCCAGCAACTCGCGCGCCTATTATCTGTTCCTCGGCGGCCAGCCCGAGACCGAGATCACTTTCCGCCTGCCGGGCGTGCGCGTCGAGCACGTGCATGCCGGACGCTACGACCTGGTGCAGATGACGACGGTTACGCCGGTCGACGAGAAGACCACGCGCATCAACCACCAGATCTACTGGACCGTGCCGTGGCTCGGCGCGCTGAAGCCGTTCCTGCTGCACATCGCCTACCGCTTCATCGACCAGGATCGCGTGATCGTCGCCAAGCAGCAGCGCGGCCTGAAGCACCAGCAGCCCATGCTGCTGGTGCGCGACGCCGACACGCTGGCGCGCTGGTACTTCCGCCTGAAGAAGGAGTTCGCCGCCGCCGCCGCGGAGGGCCGCCAATTCGTCAACCCGGTCGAGACGACGGTCCTGCGCTGGCGGAGCTGACGCGGCCCTCATCATTCGACCCTTCGGCAGGCCCAGGGCTCGGGATGGGGACTCTTCTCTACGTCCTCGTCCTCAGCCTGTCGAAGGACGTCTTCAGCCCTGCACCGAATAGCCGCCATCGACCGGGATCGCGGTGCCGGTGACGAAATCCGACGCGCGGCTGGCGAGGAACACCGCGACGCCCGACAGGTCGTTGGGCTCGCCCCAGCGCCCGGCCGGGGTGCGCGCCAGCACCCGCTCCTGCAGGCCCTGCACCTGCTGGCGGCCGCGGCGCGTGAGCTCGGTGTCGATCCAGCCGGGCAGCACGGCGTTGACCTGGATGTTGTCCTTGGCCCAGGCGGTGGCGAGCGCCCTGGACATCTGCACGATGCCCCCCTTGCTCGCGGCGTAGGCGGCGGTGAAGGACGCGCCGAAGATCGACATCATCGAGCCGATATTGATGATCTTGCCGCCGCCCGCCTTCTTCATCGCCGGATAGGCCGCCTGGCTGGCGGCGAAGGCGCCGGTCAGGTTGACCTCGATGACCTGGCGCCATTCGGCGATGTCGTATTCCTCGGGCTGCTTGCGGATGTTCATGCCGGCGTTGTTGACGAGGATGTCGAGCCGGCCGAAGCGCTTGACCGTCTGGTCGATCATCGCCTTGCAGCTTGCCGTATCGGCCATGTCGACGGGAACGAAGGCGCTGTCGACGCCCATCCCGTTCAGTTCGGCGACGGCCGCGTCCGCCTTCTTCTTGTCGCGTGCGGCGACGGCGATGGCGGCGCCGGCGCCGGCGAGGCCGCGCGCCATGCCGAGGCCGATGCCGCCGTTGCCGCCGGTAACGATGGCCACGCGGCCTTTCAGTTCGAACAGAGCAGACACGGTCGTCCTCCTGCTTGGTCCAACGGGTTCGACTGTCCTTAAGGCTTTGCGATCGCAGCCGCCAGCGCGCCGGCGATTGCCTCCGGCGAGTTCGCGACGTCCGCGACGATCGGCCGCTCGTCCGCGCCGGGCTCCTCCAGCGCGGCGAACTGGCTCGGCAGCAGGCTGGCAGGCATGTAATGCCCGGTGCGCCTGCCGAGGCGCTCGCCGATCACCGACTGCGATCCCTTGAGATAGGCGAGCCGCACGTCGCGGCGGTCGCCGATCAGGATGTCGCGATAGGCGCGCTTCAGGGCCGAGCAGGCGATCACGAGCCCGCGCCGGTCGCGGCGCGCGTCGTCGATCCGGCGCGCGATGGCGGCGAGCCACGGCCGGCGGTCATCGTCGGTCAGCGGCGCGCCGCGCGACATCTTCTCGATGTTGGACCTGGGATGGAACTCGTCGCCCTCGGCGAAGGGGACCTTGAGGCGCTCGGCCAGGCGCATGCCCACGGTGGTCTTGCCCGAGCCGCTGACGCCCATGACCACCACCACCGGCGGTGCGCTCATGCTTCGCTGCCGTCGAGGTGGAAGCGGCCGGGACGGTCGGTGCGCTCGAAGCCGTGCGCGCCGAAGCGGTCGCGCTGCACCTGGATCAGCGCGGTCCACAGGCGCGTGTCGCCATAGGCGTCGTAATAGGCCAGCGCCGAGGCGAGGCACGGCATCGCGACGCCGTGCAGCGCGCCGATCGACACGACGCTGCGCAGCTCGAGCGCGCCGCGCGCGATGCGCTGGGCGATGGCCGGATCGAGCAGCAGCGTCGGCAGCGCCGGCGCGTCGCGGAACGCGAGCCCGACATCGGTCAGGGCCTTGGCGCGCACGATGCACCCGGCGCGCCAGACGCGCGCGACCTCGGCCAGGTCGGTGCTCCAGCCCTCGGCCGCGGCGGCGGCGGCGATCAGCGAGAAACCCTGCGCATAGGCGCACAGCGTGGCGGCGTCGAGCGCGGGCGCCAGCGCGGAGCCGAGCTCGGTGTCCATGTCGAGGATGATCTGCGGCGGCCGCGTCGCGGCGACGGCGCGGCGATGCCCATCGAGCCCGCTCAGGTGGCGCGCGAACACCGCCTCGGCCAGGGTCGGCGCGGCGACGCCGAGGTCGAGCGCGGCGGCTGCGGCCCACTGCCCGGTGCCCTTCTGACCGGCGCGGTCGCTCACCACGTCGACCATCGGTTTGCCGGTCAGCCGGTCACGCGCAGCCAGGAGCTCGGCCGTGATCTCGAGCAGATAGGAGCCCATCGCGCCCGCGCCCCACTCGGCCACGCGCCCGGCGCATTCGGACGGGCTCAGGTCCAGCAGGCGCTCCATCGTGGTCCAGGTTTCGGCGATCAGCTGCATGACGGCGTATTCGATGCCGTTGTGCACCATCTTCACGAAGTGCCCGGCGCCGTCGCCGCCCATCCAGCCGAGGCAGGGCTGGCCGTCCGCGCGCGCGGCCAGGCTCGCGAGCAGCGGCGCCGCCCGCTCGAAGGCATCGCGCGGCCCGCCGACCATGATCGAGGCGCCGTTGCGCGCGCCGTCCTCGCCGCCGGAGATGCCGACGCCGAGATACTCGATGCCGCGCGCCCGCGCCGCCGCGGCGCGGCGCTTCGTGTCGCGATAGTGCGAATTGCCGCCGTCGAGCACGAGATCGCCCGGGCCGAGCAGCGGAACGAGCGGATCGAGCACCGCATCGACCGGCCGGCCCGCATTGACCATCAGCAGCAGCACGCGCGGCGGCGCAAGCGCCCGGACCAAGGCCGCGAGGTCGCCGCAGGCGCGGGTCGTGGATACGTCGCTGCGCAGCCGCTCGACGCGCTGCGCGTCGACGTCGTAGCAGGCGACGCCGAGCCCCTGTGCCGCCAGGTTGCGCGCCAATGCGGCGCCCATGATGCCGACCCCCACCAGGCCGAGCGCGGGACCAGCCCCGCCGCCGAGCGGGGCCGCGATCATTCGCGCGC
Organism: uncultured Rhodospirillaceae bacterium; assembly: GCA_964557415.1. Taxonomy (GTDB): domain Bacteria; phylum Pseudomonadota; class Alphaproteobacteria; order JAEULC01; family JAEULC01; genus JAEULC01. Next base: position 34,832 of record CAZLBB010000023.1, on the reverse strand, counting down.
CAACCCGGCGACGGCGCGATCGAACATCTCGAGCGCGCGCTTCAGCACCATCGCCTTCCAGTCGTCCTTGTCCTGGTAGAAGGCGTCGCGGATCTGCCGCTTGATCTTCCTGCCGAGCGGCGAGGCCGGGTCGCCGTGCCGGTGCAGCCAGTTGTCGGCGCGCAGCGCCAGCAGCACGTCGGGCACCGGCTGAGTGCCGTATTCCAGCGCCATGCCGGTCACGGAGACCGCGGGCAGCTCGCGCTCGAGCCCCTCGCTCAACGTTCCGACGACGATGGCCGAGGTCGAATTGCCCTGCTCGGGGCTGGTGACCTGCGCGCCGTACCAGTCGCGCACCCGCGCGAAGCCGGGCGTGCCCGGCCGGTGCATGCAGATCGGCTCGCCGTAGCCGTAGGGCCCCAGGCCCGTGTGCAGGTCGATGAACCCGACGTGCCGGCAGCGCGCGAGATGGCGGCGGCAAAGGGCGAGGAAGGTGCGGCGCGACCAGGTCGGCGCGGTGCCGCCGAAGAACAGCCCGCCCTTGTGCTTGTGCTGGCCGCGGCTGATCGCCGACTGCAAGGCGAAGTCGCCGTGCTTTTCGGCATAGGCCTGCAGCCGCCGCGCGCAATCGGCCTGGGCTGCATCGTCCCAGCGTTCGGGATCGAGCGCCGCGGCGATCTCGTCGTAGGCGGGGTTTTCCGGCAAGGGCCGGGTGAAATCGACGAAATTGCGGTTGAGGTCGACATTGTCCTCGGTAACGCGGCGGATCCACGCGAAACCGTGCGGGTTGATCGCATGGATCACCAATGCGCCCGTCTCGGGCGGCAGGCGCTGCGGCCCGCCCGTCTCGATCCAGCCGATCTCCGCGCCCGAGCCGCAGAAGCCCTCGACCCCGTGCGTGCCCGATACCAGCAGCAGGGCGCGCGACGCGTCCTGCGGCCCGAACCAGGCCGCGTCGGTCGTCAGCGACCCGCCCTCGGGCCCTTTGCCGGGATTGAGCTCGCTGCTCGGGATTCCGCCGGCCTTCGCAGCTGCAGCACGGAATTTCTCGCGCGCCGCCAGGTACGTGTCGGAGAAGAAGCGGCTGGCGCTCATGGCCGGAACGTGACCTCGCGAGGCGTGCGCGCCGCTTGGCAAGCGGCTTTCCAAGCTATCATACTGAATCGAATGATGCGCAAGCCGGTTGTGACGGTTCTCCTGGTCGTGCTGGCGGTCGCCGTCCTGGCCGTGAACGGCGCGGCGCGTGCCGACCAGAAGGATTCACGCCTGCCGGAGCTGTTCGACCGGCTCAAGGCCGCGGACTCGCTGCGCGAGGCGCGCGTCCTGGAAGCGGCGATCTGGGCCATCTGGACCGAGACCGACGACGACGATGCCGGATTGCTGTTCCGGCGCGGCATGGAGGCCATGGCCAACGACACGCCGGACGACGCGCTCAACTACTTCACCGAGGTCACGCGCCGCGCGCCCGAATTCGCGGAGGGCTGGAACAAGCGCGCGACGGTCCGCTTCCTCATGGGCGATTTCCGGGGCTCGGTCGAGGACGTCGAGCGCACGCTGGCGCTCGAGCCGCGCCATTTCGGCGCGCTGTCGGGACTCGGCCTCATCAACCTCGCGCTCGGGCGCGAGGCCGCCGCGCTCAAGGCCTTCGAGGCGGCCATGGCGGTCAACCCGTTCTTCCCCGGCGTGCGCGACCGGGTGAAGGAACTGCGCGAGAAGCTCGGCGGCAAGCCGACCTGAGCCCGCCGCTCCATCCACACCGATCCGGAGAACACCATGCCGTCACGAGTGGAGACGTCGACGCCGGCGAACACGCCGACGCCGATCGGGCCGTACAATCACATCGCCAAGGTTGGCCAATTCGTCACCATCGGCGGCACCGCCGGGGTCGACCCGGCGACTGGCCTCCTGGCCGGACCGGATATCAAGGCGCAGACGCGGCGGATCCTGGAATCGTTCCGCATCATGCTCGCCTCGGTCGACTCCGACCTGGAGCACATCGTCCACGTCAATATCTTCCTCAAGGAGATGCGGGACTTCGAGGCGATGAACGAGGCCTACGTGGAAGCGATGGGCGCGCACCGCCCGGCGCGCACGGTGATCGGCGTGCGCGAGCTGCCCAAGCCCGGCGTGCTCCTGACCATGAACCTTACCGCCGTCACGCGCAGCTAGGCCATGGCGACCATGCAGGCGCCGCGCCGGGCTCGCCGGCGAGCCCGGCCGCGCAGCCGCCGCTACTTCATCGCGGTGCGGACCACCGGCAGGGCGGTCGAGTTGCTCGTCAGGCTTCTCAGCTTGCCGATCAGGCCAGGCACGTTGCTGACGCCGGCGCGCTCGAATTCGCCGCGGTAGTGGATCACCAGGCTGTAGCCGTCGACCTCGACATCGTTGATGCTCGGCTTGCCGGTCTTGTTGTGCAGGCGCCAGTCGACGTTCAGGGGCTTTTCCGCAGTCGACACCGCGGTATTGACCTTGATGTCGCCGTTCGGCTGCGGCTTCAGCTGGCCGATGGCGAAGCTGCTCACCTTGGTGCTGCCGAACTTCTCGATCGCCACGTCGATCACATAGGCCGCGAAGAGCTGCGTGAACTCCTGCTTGTCCTTGGGCGTGACCGTGCGCGCCATCTTGCCGAGCGTCTGCAGCGCCATCGCCTCGAAGTCCATGGCTTCGAGCATGATGGCGGTGAAGGCGTCGTTGCGCGCCTTGGCGTCACCCTGCTGCGACAGCACCGACACGGTGCGGTTGCCCATCTCGCGGATGAACTTGGTCGCCTCGTCGGGCGTGATGGTCGGTCCTTGCGGCGCCGAGCGCTTGATCTTGTCCTGGGCTTGGGCCTGCGCGATCAGGGCGCCGCTTTCCCCGACCAGGCCAGGAGCGGCGGCAAGAACGGCAAGCGCGGCGACGGCGGGCACGACCGCGCGGCGAAGCGAGGAAACGATGCGATGCACGGGTAACTCCCCATTATGTGCGCGGACAGGCGGTCGGCACGCGCACAAGTATAGCGGAAATCGCGGCTCCGGCTCCAGTGTCGCGGGCGGTCGTACGCGCCGGCCGCCTGTGACAATTTGCCCGGAACGCCCGCGTGGGTTCGCGCGACCGCGCGGGCAGGGTCGCGCGGGCCTTATTGCCCCTTCTGGACAGGCCCCAGCGCGTTCAGCATGCCGCCGAGGCGCGCGCGCAAGTCATGCCATTGCTGTTGCCCGATCAGGCCGACCGTGCAGGCCTGCGCGTCCGCCCACAGCCGGCGCGCCTGCGCGAGGCGCTTCCCGCCTTCGGGCGTGAGCTCGATCATGCGGATGCGCTGGTCGGCCTGCTTCACGCGGCGGATCAGGCCGTCGTTCTCGAGCACCTTGAGCGCGCGGGCCAGCGTGGTCTGGTCGGCATGCAGCGAATCCACGAGCGACGCGGCGCTGACCGGGCCCAGGCGATTGAGGCGGCTGAGCAGGCTGTACTGCGTCACCCGCAGCCCGGAGGGCCGCATCGCGTCGTCGTAGATCTGCGTCACCGCGCGCGTCACCATGCGCAGCGAGCCGCACACGCAGTCGGGCAGATCGCAGGGATCCGGCGCTCGGGTCGCTCCTTGCTCCTGGGTTCGTGAATGTGTCGATCGCGCCATGGTGACAATCCGGCGATTGACCGCGCCGGCCCATTCCATGTATACGCATGTTTCTCCTGTGGATCAAGGATCGTCGTGTGATGTGGCGCACCCCCGCTTTCGTGCTCTCCGTCGCCTGCGTGATGCTGGCGCTCAACATGGGCGTGCGCGGCGGGTTCGGCCTGTTCCTGCGGCCCATCAGCCACGAATACGGCTGGCCGCTCGAGGTGTTCTCGCTGGCGATGGCGATCCAGGCGCTGGTCTGGGGCCTGAGCCAGCCGGTCGCGGGCGCGCTGGCCGACCGCTTCGGCACGCTGCGCGTGGTCGTGCTGAGCGGCCTCGCCTATGCCGGCGGCGTGGTGATGATGGCGCTGGCGACGACGCCGATGCTGATGTACCTGGCGAGCTTCATCGTCGGCGTGGCGATCAGCGGCACGTCCTTCGGCGTGGTGTTCGGTCCGGTCGCGCGCGTGACGCCGGTCGACAGGCGCTCGACCGCGCTGGGCATCGCCACTGCCGGCGCCTCGTTCGGCATGTTCGTGGGGCCGGTCCTGACGGAGCGCTTCATCGCCTATTTCGGCTGGGTCGGCGCGCTCTATGCGCTGGCCATCCTCGTGGCGCTGACCGCGCCGCTGGCGCCGCTGCTGGCGGCCGGACGGCCTGCGCCCGCGGCGGGCGGCCCCGCCCCGGCGCCGCAGACCTTGCGCGCGGCCTTGGCCGAGGCGAGCGCGCATTCGGGCTTCTGGTACCTGACGGCGGGCTTCTTCGTGTGCGGTTTTCACGTGACGTTCATCGCCACGCATCTGCCGGCCTTCATCGCCACTTGCAACCTGCCGGCCACGGTCGGCGGCTGGTCGCTGGCGCTGGTGGGACTGTTCAACATCGTCGGCAGCTACGGCGCCGGCGTCATGGGCGGCCTGTGGCGCAAGAAGTACCTGCTTTCGTGGATCTACGCCGGCCGCGCCGCCGTGATCGCGCTGTTCATGGTGCTGCCGAAGACCGAGTTCGTGGTCCTGGCGTTCGCCGGCACCATGGGGCTTCTGTGGCTGTCGACCGTGCCGCTGACCTCCGGCCTGGTCGCACAGATCTTCGGGCCGCAGCACATGGCGACGCTGTTCGGCATCGTCTTCGTCAGCCACCAGGTCGGCTCCTTCCTCGGCGGCTGGCTGGGCGGCGTCGCCTTCGACAAGACCGGCAGCTACGACCTGATGTGGGTCATCTCGATCCTCCTGGGCCTGGGCGCCGCCGTCCTGCACATGCCGATCGGCGACCGCCCGGTGCCGCGACTGGCCGCGGCCAAGGCCTAAGAAAAAAGGTCAACCACGGGGGCACAAAGACACAGCGATCGAAAGAAAAAGAATCTTTCGCGCGACCTCCGATCGCGCCCGAAGAATCCCCTTCTTCTTTCCTCCCCTCTGTGTCTCTGTGTCTATGTGGTGAATCCTCCGTTCCGAATCGCTGTTGCGGCGCTCTTTCTCCTGGTGCTCGCACAAGCGGCGCCGGCCGTGGCGCAGCTCACGTTGCAGATCAACAACCACACATGCGGCGTACTCGATGTGCTGCTGGCCGATGCGCCGGGCTGCGCGCCGCACGTGCCCGGCTGCATGGTGGTGGCGCGCAACGGGTTCAGCACCAGGTTCGTCGTGCGCCATCCGTACCGCACCGGCTATTTCCGGCTGGCGATGCAGGGCCAATGCACGGGCGGGCACGCGGCGATCGTGACGGGCTGGTGCGACATCAAGATCAAGACGGTCTGGCCGCCTTTGCCCGGCGATCCCTACGACTGGCGCGAGCGCGCCGGCACGCAGTCGCTGGGCCCGCCGTTCACCGATCCCTATCCCGGCGACTTCTATTTCTCGATTCCCGGGCCGGCGACGCTCTTGACCATCCACATCTACCAGGGCATCTGCGACGAGCAGGCGGGCGAGCGGCGCTGCGAGGTGTTCTGCCGCGTCGAGCAGCAGCAGTGACCAGAGGACAGGGACCGGGCATCAGGGATCAGATGACGAATCCTGATACCAGATCCCCGTCATCTGCCCTCTGATACCCACGCAATGCGGATCAGGTTGGTGGCGCCGGGCGTGCCGAAGGGGACGCCGGCGGTGACGACGATGCGGCTGCCGGGCTTGGCGAAGTCGTCCTGGCGGGCGATCGTGCAGGCCTTCTCGACCATCTCGGCCAGGTTGTTGATGTCCGGGGTCTCGACCGCGTGCATGCCCCAGACCACGGCCATGCGCCGCGCCGTCTCGAGCTTCGAGGTGAGGCAGAGGATCGGCACCTCCGGGCGCTCGCGCGCGGCGCGCAGCGCGGTCGAGCCCGAGGTGGTGAAGGTGACGATGGCGGCGGCGCGGATCGTGTGCGCGACCTGGGCCGCAGCCTTGGTGATGGCGTCGGCCGCCGTTTCCTCGGGCTCGGGATGCTGCGCGTCCATGATGCGGCGGTAGGACGGCTCCTGCTCGGTGCGCGCGACGATACGGTCCATCATCCTGACCGCCTCGACCGGGTAGGCGCCCGAGGCCGATTCGGCCGAGAGCATCACCGCGTCGGCGCCGTCGAACACGGCGGTCGCCACGTCGGATGCCTCGGCCCGCGTCGGCTGCGGCGACACGATCATCGATTCCAGCATCTGCGTCGCGACGACGACCGGCTTCCCCTTCTGCCGGCACATGGCGATGATGCGCTTCTGCAGGCTCGGCACGTCCTCGGGCGGCAGCTCCACGCCGAGATCGCCGCGCGCCACCATGATCGCGTCCGACTGCTCGACGATCTCCTCAAGCCGCTCGATCGCGGCGGGCTTCTCTAGCTTCACCATGATGGCGGCGCGCCCGGCGACCAGCCGCCTGAGCTCCGCGATGTCCTCCGGCCGCTGCACGAAGGACTGCGCCACCCAGTCGACGCCGAGGTCGAGGCCGAAGCGCAGATCGTTGCGGTCCTTCTCGGTCAGCGGCTCGACCGGCAGAACCACGCCGGGCACGTTGACGCCCTTGCGGTCCGACAGCGTGCCGCCGACCGTGACGGTGCTCTCGGCGAAGCCTTCGCCGCTCTGCTCGACGCGCAGGCGCAGCTTGCCGTCGTCGAGCAGCAGGTCGGTGCCGGGCTTGAGCACGCTCAACACCTCGGGATGCGGCAGCGTCACCCGCGTGGCGTCGCCGCGCCGGTCCTCGAGGTCGAAGCGGAAGCGCTGCCCTTCGGTCAGCGTCACCTTGCCGTCCGCGAAGCGGCCGACGCGCAGCTTCGGCCCCTGCAGGTCCATCAGGATGCCGATCGGCCTGGCCGTGTCGCGCTCGAGCCGGCGGATCGCCTCGTAGCGCTGGCGGTGGTCGGCATGCTCGCCATGGCTGAAGTTCAAGCGGAACACGTCGGCGCCGGCGCGGAAAAGCTCGGCGATGCGCTCGGGCGTCGAGCTGGCCGGGCCCAGGGTCGCGAGGATCTTGGTGTTTCGCTGCCGACGCATGCGCGGGCCAGATTACCCGCATGCCGCGCCACCTGCCAATCGTGCCGCAGGCCGCCGTCCGCGCATGAGGGGACTGCCGAGATGCCGCGACGGACGGCGCGGCCGCATGGTCTAATCGCGCCATGAACGACGCGGGCACGAAGCCGGCCGCGCGCTATGGCACGGCCATCACGGCCCTGGCGGCGACGACCTGGATCCAGGCGGTGGTGTCCTGGGCCATGTTGACCGTGCCCGTGTTCGCGCCCAGCGCCGCAGCCGAGCTCGATCTTTCCGCCAGCACGGTCGGCTACTTCGCCGGCATCGCCTATATCGGCGCGATGACCGGCGCCTTGCTGGGCGGCGGTCTGGTGCCGCGCTACGGGGCGATCTGGCTGAGCCAGGTGGGCCTCGTCATCTGCGCGGTGGCGCTGGCGCTGGCGACCAGCGGCATGCTGGCACTTTTCGCGCTGGCCGGCCTGCTGCTGGGCATCGGCTACGGACCGACCACGCCGGCGAGCTCGCATGTCTTGAGCCGCCACACGCCGCCGCGGCTCATGTCGCTGGTGTTCTCGATCAAGCAGACCGGCGTGCCGCTGGGCGGCGCGCTGGCGGGCGCGACCGTGCCGCCGCTCACGCTCGCCTGGGGCTGGCGCGGCGCCGCCATCGGCGTGGGCCTGGCGTGCCTCGCCACCATCCTGCTCGTGCATCCGACACGCCGGCGGCTGGATGCCGATCGCAGCCCGGACGAGCCGCTGCTGCGCGGCAGCCCGCTGGCGCCGGTCAGGTTCGTGCTCGGCCGCGCCGACCTGCGCGTGCTGGCGCTGACGTCCGTGGTCTTCGCGGCCATGCAGCAATGCCTGGGCGTGTTCCTGGTCGTCTACCTCACGGGCGAGATCGGGCTGGGGCTGGTCACGGCCGGCCTGGTGCTGTCCTTTTCGCAGGGGGCGGGCATCGCCGGGCGCATCTTCTGGGGCTGGCTGGCCGACCGCCTGAAGCTCAGCCGGCCCATCCTCGGCGGGCTCGCCCTCGGCATGGCCGCAGCGAGCGCCGCGATGGCCCTGTGCTCGGCCGACTGGCCCCTGGCGCTGACCGTCGGGGTCGCCTGCCTCTATGGCGTGACCGCGGTCGGCTGGAACGGCGTGCTGCTGGCCGAGGTCGCCCGCCTGGCGACCCCGCGCGAGGCCAGCCGCGCCACCGGCGGCACGCTGTTCGTCACGTTCTTCGGCGTCGCCGTGGGGCCGGCGCTGTTCGGCGAGATCGCTCGCCAGAGCGGCAGCTTCGTGCCGATGTTCGTGGTCCTGGCCGCGCTGGCGCTGCCGTGCGCCCTCGGCCTGCTGTGGAACCGCAGGGCAGTTTCGCGCGTTGCTTGATCTTCAGCCGGGGGCGGGAGCGATGGCCGAATACCGACTGGTCACTTTCTATCACGCGCCGCAATCGCGCGCGATCGCGGGTCGTTTGTTCAAGCGCGAGCCCATCCCGTCGATGGCGCCTGCCTATGGCGATTTCGACCATCTGCTTGGTGTCGTCGCCAATGCGGCGGCGGTTGGCCTCTACCCGTCCGGGCAGCAATTCACCATCGCAGCTGCCGTGGCGGGATCGCAGCTGCAACGGGGCATGATGACCGGCGCCCTGTCGCCGCGCGCGGCAATCACCGCCTATATCGACCGCCTGAAGCAGCGCCCCGCCCTGGCGCGCGTCCATACCAGGGACGCCAACCTGGTCGCCGCCGGGTACGCTTCGGCCTGACTTGAGCCGGCCGCCGGCAGGAGCGGCGGAACGCCTACCGGATCAGGGCGACGTCGCGGCCGGCGAACCACCGGAGCGCGACATGGAATGTCAGCAGCGCCGCACCGACCACCGCCATGATGCAGACGGAGAAGGCGGCGGCCTGGTTCTGGTTGCCGGAATCGTCCAGCAGAAGCACGGACACGGCGGCGAGCTGGGTCTGGGGCGTGATCAGGAAGATCACGGCCGATAAGGTCACCATGCTGCGCACGAAGAAGAAGACCCCGACGCTGACGACGGTCGGCCAGATGATCGGGAGGGTGACCCGGCCGAGCGTCCGAAGCACTCCGCCGCCCAACACTGCCGACGCTTCGTCGAACACGCGGCTGATCTGGTTGACGCTGGTGGTGGCCACCAGGAAGCCCTGGGCGTGATAGTGGTAGACGTTGCAGATCGCCAGGATCAGCAGCGTGCCATAGAGAAAGTGCAGCGGGTGCGCCGGGTCGTTGAAGGCCAGGATGTAGCCGAGCCCCAGCACCATGCCCGGCACCGCCGCGGGCAGGATCGACAGGAAATAGAGCGTCTGCGCCGCCCAGGCGCCCAGCCGGCGCAGGATGCAGGCGGCGGCGACCGAGACTGCCATGCCGATGCATGCGGCCATCAGCGACACATGAATGCTGGTCCACAGCGGCTCGATGCCGTTCTGCACCTCGAAGCGGTAGTGGCGCAGGCTCAGATGCAGGTTGTAGGGCCACAGCGTCACGAAGCTGGCGATGAACACGATGCCGATGATCGAGAGAATGGCGCCGCATACCACCAGCGCATAGGCGAACGCCACGCGGTCGGCGACGCGATGCGGGCGCACCACCAGCGGCTGCGAGCGGTCGCCGATCACGGCGAAGCTCCGCCTGGACACGACCTTCTCGACGATCACCGCGAGCGCCGCCGGGATCAGCAGCACGACGCCTATCACCGCGCCCATCTCGAAGTTGGCCTGGCCGGAAACCTGGTTGTAGATCTCGGTCGCGAGCACGCTGTAGTCGCCGCCGATCACCATCGGATTGCCGAAATCCGTGATGACGATCGTGAACACCACGAAGCAGGCCGACATGAGGCCGTATTTCGTGGCCGGCAGCGTGACCGTGCGAAACACGCGCAACGCCCCAGCACCGAGCATCTGCGCCGATTCGTAGACGCGCGCGTCGCCGACCGCCAGCGCCGCGGAGAGGATCAGGTAGGCATGCGGGAAGCTGTAGAGGACGTCGGCGATGACGATGCCCCAGAACCCGTAGATATCGATGCCGAGGTCGAACGTCCGGTTGATCCAGCCGTTGCGGCCGAGCATGAACAGGATGCCGAGGGCCTGCACCAGCGAGGGCGCGAACAGCGGCAGCAGCGCGATCAGCCCGAAGCCGGCCTTCCAGCGCATGGCGGTGCGATGCATGGCATAGGCGAAGCCGTAGGCGAGCACGACGGTGATCGCCGTCGCCGAGGCCGACACGGTCAGGCTGTTGGTGACCACGCGCGCGAACTTCGGCGTCTGGAAGTAGCGCACATAGTTGCCAAACCCGAATCCGTCGGGCGTCGCGAAGCTCAGCATCAGGATGTCGGCCAGCGGCACCAGGACGAACAGGACCAGGGGGACGGCGACGGCCGCCGCGAGCGCGAACGTGACCAGGCGGTCGGTGTCCAGCCGCCAGGCGGACCCGGCCGCGCCGGCGGAGGCCGTGGTCACGACCGGGCGCCCCGGATCCGGTGTACGCTTTCCGGCGGGATGCGCACGGCCAGCGTGGCGCCCGGCTCGACGTTGCGCGGCCTGCCGCGCAGCTCGACCACCAGGCGCTGGTTGCTGGCGGCCAGCGTCAGCCGGGTGACGCTGCCGAGGAACACCGACTTCTCGACCCGGCCGACGATCGCGCCCGTGCCGGCCGCCGCGCCGTCGACCAGCTCGAGATGCTCGGGCCGCACGCCGATCAGTTCGTCACCGGGGCCGAGGCCACGCAGCACGTTCATGCGTCCGATGAACTCGGCCACAAAGCGGTTGGCCGGCTGCTCGTAAAGCTCCTCCGCGCGGCCGATCTGCTCGATCACGCCATTGTTCATCAGGACGATGCGGTCGGCCAGCTCCATCGCCTCGTCCTGGTCGTGGGTGACCATGATGGTGGTGATGCCGAGCGCGCGCTGCAGATCGCGTATCTCGCCGCGCAGTTCCTCGCGCACCTTGGCGTCGAGGGCGGAAAGCGGCTCGTCTAGCAGCAGCATCTTTGGCTCGGGCGCCAAGGCGCGCGCCAGCGCCACGCGCTGCTGCTGGCCGCCCGAGAGCTGATGCGGCAGCTTTCCGCTCTGGTCGGCCAGGTGCACGAGATCGAGCATCGCGCGCACGCGCTCGTCCTTGCGGGCGCCGCGCCAGCCGCGGCACTCGAGCCCGTAGGCCACGTTGCGCGCTACGGTCATGTTGGGGAACAGCGAATAGGACTGGAAGACGACGCCGAAATTGCGCTGCCGCGCCGGCATAGCGTCGAGACGCCCGTCCTGCAGTCGAATCTCGCCCTCGTCGGGCGTCTCCAGCCCGGCGATCACGCGCAGTAGGGTGGTCTTGCCGCAGCCCGAGGGACCGAGAAAACAGAGGAACTCGCCCTCGGCGATGTCGAGGCCGATGCGGTCGAGCGCGGTGACAGCGCCGAAGCGCTTGGTGATCCGGCTGAGCGAAAGGAACACGTTCGGGCCCGCGCGACCCGGCTCGCGCGAAGCCGGCGGATGACGGCCCGTCATCCGCCGAACTCGCCTGGGCGGAAAGTCAGCGTTCGATCGACTTCTTCCATTCCGCCAGGATACGGTCCTTATTCTTGGCCGACCAATCGAAATTCATCTTGTAGAGCACAGTCGACACGTCGGCCGGGAGTCCGGCCTTCAGGACCGCCTCGGTCGGCTTGGCGCCCGGCACCGACGACATCTCGGCGCGCTCGCCATAGAGCTTGGCCGCGTCCAGTGTCAGCAGCCAGTCGAGGAACTGCTTGGCGTCAGCCTTGTTCTTCGAGGTCTTCATCAGCGCGCTGACCTCGGTCTCGTAGCCGGCGCCCTCCTTCGGGATCACGAGCTTGATCGGGTAGCCCTCCATGATCTGCTTCACACCGCTGAAGGCGAAGGACAGGCCGATCGCGTACTCACCGCTGCTCGCCGCCTTGCAGGGACGCGAGCCGGACTTGATGTACTGGGCGATGTTCTTGTCGAGATCCTTGAGGAACTTCCAGCCTTTCTCCTCGCCCTTCATCTGCAGGATGCTCGAAACCTGCAGGTAGCCGGTGCCCGAGCTCGCCGCGTTGGGCATGACGATCTGGCCCTTGTACGCCGGGTTCAGCAGGTCCTCCCACGAGGTGGGCATCGGCAGGTTGTTCTTCTTCAGTATCTCGGTGTTGACGCAGAAGCCGGCGAAGTAGCCGGTGGTCGCGAACCAGCGGCCCTGCGGGTCCTTGAAGGCGGGATTGACCTTCTCGATGCCGGCCGGCTTGTACGACTCGGTCATCTCGAGGATGCGCGGGTCGACCATGTTGGTGACCGCCCAGCCCCAGATCACGTCGTGCCGTGGATTGGCTTTCTCCGCCAGCATGCGCGCGCCGAGGTCGCCGGTGGAAAGCCTGAGGATGTTGACCTTGATGCCCGGCTTGACCTTGTTGAAGGCCGCCAGGTAGACACGGACATCGTCCTCCTCGAGCGAGGTGTAGGCGGTGATCTCTCCGGCTCGCGCCGGGCTGCCCATGCAGACGATCGCGGCCAGCGTCATGCCGGCCAACAGCTTCAACCGTGCTGACATCGTGATGCTCCCCTTCTTGTCGGCAATGCGGTCCGCCGCCGCCGGCCACTCATCGCGGCATGTCGGCGCATCGGCCGCAATTCCTGCCGTCACGCTAACACGGTTAACCTTGCATCCACAACAATCAATGTTGTGGTTCCAACCTCGACGGGCAATTGCGGCTGCGTCAGCGCCGCGCCAGGGTTACGTGCACACCGGCTGCGCGGAGCGCGGCGGCGAGCTCGCGCGGCGGCGGCGCCTCGCACACCAGGTCGTCGATCCGGTCGAGGGGACAGACCAATTCGAACTGTGCCGCGTCGAACTTGGAGCTGTCGACCAGCAGCACGGCGCGGTCGGCGCGGTCGAGCATGGCGCGCTTGACCGCACAGGCGAGCGAATCGGCATCGGTCACGCCGTCGGCCGCCACGCCGCCGCCGCCGATGAACGCCTTGTTGGACTTGAAGCGGCGCACGAATTCCACGGCGTCGGTGCCGAAGACCCCGTTCTCGCGCATCACGAGGTCGCCCGGGCAAATCACGACGCGGCAGCGCGCGTTGGCACCGACCGCCGTCGCTACCGGCAGGCAGTTGGTGACCACGGTCAGATGCAGGTTCCGGACGGCAAGGGCCTGGGCGAAGAAGGTCGTGGTCGAGCCGCAATCGATCATGACCACGTCGCCCGGCTCGACCATCTCAGCGGCCGCCTCGGCGATGCGCTCGCGCTCGGCCTTGTGCGCGCGCCCGCGCGCGCCGATGCCGGGTTCGTCGATGAGCGAGCGCGCCGCCGCGCCTCCGTAGGTGCGCTTCAGCACGCCCTTGCGCGCCAGTTCGTCGAGGTCGCGGCGCGCGGTCTCGGTGGTGACGCCGAAGGTCCGCGCCATGGTGGCGATGCGCAGCGTGCCGTCGCGCCGGAGCAGCGCCAGGATCTGCGCGTGGCGGTCCTCCTGCGAAGGACGCGGCAGCCCCTTTGTCTTGCGCACCATGCGCCCTGCTCCGTTGCGATGCGAGCGGGAAGCTAGCCGATGCCGCGCGATTTCTCCACGGTGCGCTCAGGCCGCAGCCAGCGTGGCCAGGCCGGCGCTGTCGTCGGCGAGGTCGAGGAACGTGTAGCGGTCGCGCAGATAGCGCGCATGAGCGACGGCGCGCGCGTAGAATGCCGGCTCGAGCCCGATCTCCGCGGCAGACCGGGGCGCGTCGGCGCGCGCCAGGGCGCGGTCCAGCCGTTCCGCCGGCACGATCACGCGGGTGATCTCGGCGCCCACTTCCGGCCACGATTCCGCCAGGAGGCGTCGGAGACCGGCCGCGCGGGCGCCGTCGAGGCGCTTGGGCGCGAATTCGCGCCAGCAGGATTCCCCTATCGCGTCGCCCAACGCGGCGCACAGGGCCTGCCGGTCCATGCGCGTCGGCGTGGGCGCCGGCACGGGACCGGACAGCAGCCGCTCCTGGATGCGCGCCATGGTGAGCGTGGCAACGCCGACCTGTTCGCCGTGGAAGAAAGACGCGCGGTCGGTGGGGGCGAACATGTCGATGAAATGGCTGATCAGGTGCTCGCCCTGGCTCGCGGGATAGCTGCCGTGGCAGATCGTCATGCCGATCCCCGACAGCAGCAGGGTACGCGCGAGATGGCGCATCGCCTCGACATTGCCCGCGGCCAGGGCGTCGGCATGGTCGAGCAGCACGGGCTCGTCCTCGGCCAGGAGTGCGAAAGGCGATGCGCGGTAGGGCGTGCCGTGCAGGCGGTGCGACAACAGCCAATCGGCCTGCGCGGTCGGCCGGCAAAGCGAGTCGCCGAGCCCGGCGCGGATCATGCGCGCCGGGGCGGCGGCCAGCACCTCCAGGTCCATGAACACGCCGAGCGGCGCGACGGCGGCGAGCGACTTCTTGTGGCCGTCGACCATGATGGCGGCGCTCATCGAGGCATAGCCGTTCATCGACGGCGCGGTCGCGAACACGACATAGGGCTTGCCCGCCTTGGCCGCAGCGTATTTGCACAGGTCGTTGATCGTGCCGGAACCGACCGCGACCAGCGCGTCGTCGGTTGCGGTGTCGCGGCACAGCGCTGTCGCGGTTCCCATGTCGGCATGCGGCCGGTCCGGCAAGATGATCGGGCGGACGTCGGCGAGACCGCCGAGCGCGCGCTCGACCCGCTGGCCGAGCACGGCTCGCGTCGTCGGATCGGAGACCACCGCGATCCGCCGGCCGAAGCCGAACGGCCGCACCAGTTCGGCCTCGAGGCCGCCGAGGCTGCGCTCGATCACCATCGCGGGCAGGGTTACGTCGGGCGGCCGCCCCGTGTCCGGCTCCGCCCATCGGCCACGGCTCAGCTGGTCGAGCAGAGGGTCCATGCGCCTCAGGCCGCGAGCGGCGGCGCGGTGCGGCAAGCGCCGAGGATGTCTGCGATCTGGGCCCTGAGCGATCCCTTGCGCGGCGAGAACGAGCCGTCGAACGCAGCCGAGCCGATCGTGAACGCGTCGGCGCCGGCGGCGGCGAGCGCGTGGATGCGCGCGGCGGAGTTGACGCTGCCGGCGACGATCAGCCGGCCGCCGCGCAGGCCGCGCCTTGCCGCGCGCACCAAGTCGATCGGGTCGGCCTCGACCGCGCGATAGGCCAGGAGGTCGACCCCGCCGCAGCCCGCCTCCATCCAGGCCCGGCAATGGTCGGCCACCAATTCGGCCGTGCCCTCGAGCCGGGTCGGGTGGCCGACCGGACGTCCGGGAAACGGGTAATAGCGCGACAGATTTCCCAGGACGCGGCACGCCTCCGCGCCGTCGGTGCCGCCGAGGATACGATCGACATCCAGCGCCTTCGCGGCCTTGAGCGAGCGCTTCACGGCATCCGGCGTCGTGCTGACGACCTCGAGGTATGACACGGCCCCGCCCGCCTTGATCCGGCGCACGAGCGCCTGCATGGTCTCCACCGGCACGCCCAAGTCCTTGAAGCCGATATGGCGCACGCCCGCGTCCAGCACCGTGTCGACCACGTCGAGTGCGTCCTCGACCGTCCGGTCGTCGCGCGTCAGCATGAAGATGAAATCCATCTCGACCGCCCCCGCGGCACGCAGCAATGTTGTAACAGCAAACTATGAAGTTGTGATTACAACATCGGCCGCGCCCGCGCAAGAACGCCGCCGCCTCGGCGCTGCATGGCCGCCGTCAGCGCCGCCCGGCGGCGCGCACGCCGAGGGCGATCCAGGCGTGCCGCGCCGCGAGCCTCAGGGCAGCTTCACCGGCCCGGTCGTGACGACCTTGAGCTTCCAGTCCTCGGCCGGCGTGCCGTTCAGGTTGAGGTGGCCGGCCAGGTAGTAGAGCCGGTCCGTGTCCGCGCCCTTGGCCGTGCAGAAGCGGTCCTGCAGGTAGAAGGGCGGGATCGCCTGGTAGTAGAGCGAGGCCTGGACCGCGGCCGGCCGGCCCGCGAGGCCGGCGAGATCGACGCGGTAGACGAGCGCGTCGCGCCCGCCGTCGCGGTAGTCCGGGTCGTCGCCGACCGCGGAGGGACCCGCTTCCGCCGCCAGGTCGTCGCGCGCGCCGAGCGCGCGGGCGATGGCGGCGCGGTCCTCGAGCTTGAGGAAGCCGCTCGGCAGCAGGCGGTTGTCCTTCACGTCGGTGCAGATCGACAGGAAGCTGGTCGTGAGATCGCCGGCCGCCGGGACGCCGCGCCCGCACTGCGCCGGGCCGCTGGCGGGTGGCGCCGCGACCAGCTCCTGGTAGATCTGCGCCTGGTCCTGGCGCGTGACGAGCTGGTAGTGCGGCTGGTGCGGCCGCTGGCCGGGATCAAGCAGGCCCGAGCAGTCGTCCTTCCACCACAGCTCGCCCGTGATCGGCGCCCCCTTCTCGTCGACGATGATGCCGGCGCCGTCCGTGCGCCCGGACGACCACAGCACCTTGCCGTTCGCGTCGAGCACGCTGAACTGCACGAAGGCGCGGCGGAAGCCGACGCCGGACGGAAGCTTGTGTCCCGCCTTGTTGGTGACGGTCACCGTGGCCTCGAGCGTGCGGCTGTCGCTCTTGATTCCGTCGAACGCGATGGCGGCCGTGGCGTTCAGCGCCTGGTCGAGCATCGCCTGCTCGGTGTAGAGCAGCGGATCGAGACCGGAGCTGGTGAGCATCGGGTCCTGCGTGCGGATGCCGAGCACGTCGGGGAACTGCTGCGCCATCTTGATGAAGAACAGGTTCAGCCCGACCAGCGTATGCTTGGCGAAGCCTTCGCGCACGGGCAGGTCGATGTCGCCGGGCCCGAGGTTGTATTCGGCCTCGGGGAAGGTGCTGTATTCCTGGATGCCGGCGATCTTGCTGCGGAACGGCTTGCCGGACGCGTCGCGGCTGGGCATATGGCAGTCCTGGCAGGATTGCGCCAGCGCGCCGGGCCCGAACGGCAGCGGGCCGTCGGGCGAGGTGCCGGTGCGGTAGGCGCTGAACGCCCATTCCGGGTAGGTCGTCTGCTCGTAGACATGGCCGATCACCTGGCCCTGCCGCAGGATCGGCAGGTGCACTGTGTGGCAGGTGCCGCACAGCTCGGACTGCTTCACGTTGGCGTAGTGCTGCGGCGTCATGCCGAGCGCGTTCTGCATCGGCTTCGGCTTCGGGTTCTCGAACGGGCCGTTGAGCTTGTCGGGCTCGCCGACCAGGAAGCTGCCGGTGAAGGTGCGCGCGAAGCCCGTCTCGCCCGGATTGAGGAACTGCTGGCGCTCGGCGACGCAGCGGTTCTGCGGCTGGTCCTTGAACTTCTCCGTGTCGGCCTTGCCCAGCACCATGTGGTGGCACGCGGTGCAGGAGATGCCGTCGCGCGCCAGCGCGCCGTACCTGGCCAGCGGCGCCGTCGGGTTGCCGTCCGGCCACGGCACCGCGTTGGCCGCCTCGCGCAGGAAGGGCGTGCAGGCGTCCGACGGGCCGACGCGGTCGACGTGGAACTGGCGCTGGCCGAGCACGCCGTGGCAGCCGAGGCAGACGTCCTGCACCGTGGCGGAGAACTCGGGATGGAAGCTCTGCGTCTCGCTGGCGAGCTGCGCGTAGAAGATCGGGTCGCGCCCGCCCAGGCCCATGGGCGAGGTGCGCCACGAGCCGTAGGGCGAGTGGTTGAGGAGCTTGCCGCCGGGCCCGGGCTCGGTCATGTCGAACTGCAGGCCCGTGGCGCCGGCATCGTGGCACCCCAGGCACTGGTCCGAGGTGACGAACTGGCTCGCCGGCTTCGGCCCGTGCGCGGCGACCCAGACGTTGTCGTAGGTCTGCGACGGCAGGTTGACGACGCTGCCCGCGGTCGGCGCGATCGGGCTGCCCGGCTTGATCGAAGCGGCGAAGGCGGGGTTGTACGCAGGCAGCGGCCTTTGACCCTGATAGGCCGGGTCGTCCGACGTGTCGCCGGTCTTCTGATGGTGGCTTTGCCCCGGCGCGGCGGGGAACGCGGTGTTCTGCCAGAAATTCTGGATCAGGTAGACCAGCGGCTGGCCCGGCTCGCCCTTGATGTTGCGCAGGCTGGCGAAGGTCTGGTTGTCCGCTGCCGAGGCGTGGCAATTGGTGCAGTACTGGCCGAAGCCCATGTTGGGATACGGGTTGCCCTTGCCGGCCGGCCAGTCCGGCGCCCAGCCGCTCCAGCCGAACCAGCCCCAGAACCAGCCGTCCTGCGCCGCCTCGCGGTCGCGCACCATCACAGCAGCGCCGCTGCTTGGCTGCAGATGGGCGGGATCGACGCTCGCGCACGCTGCGGCGGGAGACGGATACATCTCCTTGACGATGATGCTGCCGTCGGGCACCGGCCGGGCCTGCGCCGGCGGCGCGCCGCCGTCGACCGGACGATTGGCCTTGAGCCAGGCATACATCTCCTTCGAGTACCAGACGATCACCGGCGCATGCGTGCCATAGCCCGTGCCCGACCACGCGCCGCCCGCGAGCGTGGCGATATAAGGTCCCGTGTCGCGCAGGCGCTTGTCGGTCTTCCAGCCGGCGTCAGGATCGCGATGGCAGTAGTTCCGCAGGTAGCGCCCGAGCTGCGCTTCGTACTGGTCGAGCGGCAAGGCCGACGGCCTGCGCACGACCGCCTCGAGCGCGGCGCAGAGCGCGGGATCGGCCGGAAGCTGCGGCGTGTCGCGCTCGGCCGGGCACAGCGCCGACGCCAGCGCGTGCGGAACCACGCCGGGCACGACGAGCGCGATCATCAGGGCACGCAGAGCGGCCGGCCGAAGGGCATCCATCATGGCTTGTTCCCCCCCCCACCTTGCTGGCATTGGCGACGGCACGCGACGGCGTCACCTACGTGTACAACCGATGAGCTGCAGCTCCCCGCGGCGCTCAATGCCAGATTGCAGCCACCCTAGGCCGCGGCAAAGGGGCTGTCAATTCGCGGCGGCCACGCGCGCGAGGAATCGCTCGACGTCCATCAGGTAGTCGCGGTCGTCGTAGATCACGCCCGCGGCCGCCTCGATGCGCGCCATGACGTCGCCGCACCAGGCGCGGTCGGTGGCCGCACGCCGCGCGAGGCGCACATAGTCGTCCTCGTCCTTCGCCACGAGGTCCATGACGCCGGCCTTGGCATAGATCGCGAGCGACAGACGTCCGCGCAGGAATTTCCCCGGCAGCGTCACGACCGGCGTGCCCATGGCGAGCGCCTGGTAGGTCGTATTGCCGCCGGAGAAGGGCAGGCTGTCGAGGCTGACATCGGCCAGCGCCAGCAGGTTCATGTAGCCGTCGTGGCTCTGGCGCGGCAGCACGATCACGCGCTCCATCTGCCCGGGCATGACGGCGCGGTAGCGCTGGAGCAGGAGTTCGGCCCAGTGCGGGTCGTTGCCGTGCAGCAGCAGCAGGCGCCCTTGCGAGTCGGATTCGAGGATGCGCGCGAAGGCGCGGTCGAGCATCGGATGGATCTTGAACAGGTTCTGGGCGCAGAAGTAGAGGTGCGCGTCCTCGGGCAGGCCGAAATCGGCGCGCGTCTTCGCCGGCTCGGGCCGCTTCGGCCGGCGATAGGACATCGGCAGGCCGCCGAGGCGCACCAGCTTCTCGCTGTAATGCCGTTCGCCGTCCGGCGGCTCGGCCGCGTCGCAGCTGAGGAAATAGTCCATGTTCGGGATGCCGGTCGTCACGGGATGGCCCCAGGTGACGCATTGCACCGGCGCCAGCCGCGCGAAGGCGAGGAAATAGGTCATCGGCTCCATGCCGATATCGGGATAGAGCAGCACGTCGAGCCGGCGCTGGGCGATCTCGCGGCGTGCCGTGCCGAGATCGAGCGGCAGCGTGACGGCCTCGGCCGCGTGGCCGGCGATCTCGTTCCATACCGCGTCGGCGTGCTGGGGAAAGGCGAATACGTAAAGCGCGTAGCGGCCCGTCGTCGCCATGTGCTGGACCAGGTTCAACATCAGCCGGCCGATCGAATGGTCGCGCAGGAAACGCGAGCAGATGCCGACGCGCAGTTTCCGTTCCCCGCCGGAGGTCCGCGCGCGGCAATGTTCGGCGAAGGCGGCAAGCTCGGGCGAGGCCACCAGGAACAGCCGCGCCATCGCCGCGGCCAGTTCCCGGTCATCGCCGCCCTGATAGGCGAGCGCGAAATGGGTCGACCCGACCTCGCGCGACGGGTCGGCGATGCTGAGCCCCGACCGCGCCAGCGCATCAAGGCGCTGGGCGAAGGCGGTGCGCGCCTCCTCGATCTCGGCTGCGGACTCGGGCACCAGCGGCAGCAGGGTCGCGGCCTTGAGCCTGACGCCGTCGCCGGCGCCGAGCCGCAGCGCCTGCTCGTAGGCCTGGCCGGCCTCGCGCCAGTAGCCCTGCTCCTTGAGCGTGTTGCCGAGATTGACCCACGCGACGGGCTGCGGCCGCGCCGCGAGCGACAGGCGGTAGTGCTTGACCGCGTCGGCGTAGTGCTTGGCCTCGGCCAGCAGGTTCGCGAGGTTCAGGTGCGCGCCGGCGTGGCGCGGTTCGATGGCGATGGCGCGCAGGTAGCACGCGGCCGCCGCGTTCGGATCGCCCTGGCCCGCGCGCACGATGCCGAGGTTGTAATGCGCCGAGGCGAAGCCGGGCTTGAGCTGGATGGCGCGTTCGAGGTGGCGGCGCGCCTCGTCGAGCCGCCCGGCCGCCTGCAGCAGGGCGCCGAGATTGCCCTGGAGCGCCGCGTCGGCGGGTCGCGCGGAAGCGGCGCGCTGCATGTGCGTGACCGCGGCCTCGGCGAGGCCGAGCGCATGCGCGACGCCGGCAAGCCGCGCCGCGTCCTCGGGCGGCGCCTTGCCCTTGGCGAGCTTGTCGTATTGGCGGCGGGCCTCGTCGCGGTTGCCGGACTTGAGCGCCGCCTCGCAGGCGGAAAGCGCGCGGCGGTCGATCAAGCGGCCCGTTCGACCTTGAGCAGCGTGCCGTCGACGCCGGTCACGACGACCTGCGTGCCCGCCGGCAGGTCCGGCCCTTCGACGCGCCAACGCGTGTCGCCGACCCGCGCGTTGCCGCGGCCGTTGACGATCGGCTCATCGAGGACAAGGCGCCGGCCGATATACTGCTGCGCGCGCAGGTTCAGCATCGGCTGGTCGCTCTCGGTCGGATGGCGCCTTTGATAGCTGCGCCAAGCCCAGACGCTGGCCACCGACAGCACGGCGAAGATCAGCCCTTGCACCTGCCACATGGTGCCGGGCGCGGCGAACGCGACCAGCCCGGTCACGCCCGCGGCGATGCCCAGCCACAGCATGAACACGCCGGGCACGATCATCTCGAGCACGATCAGCACCGCCGCGAGGATCCACCAGTGCCAGAACAGCAGCTCGCTCATGGCCGCGACCCCGTCACGATTGCTGCCACGGACCCTTGGCCGGCGCCGCCGCGGGGACGCCGCCGCCGGCCGCCTGCCGGGCCAGTTCGGCAATGCCGCCGATGGCGCCGATCACGCCGGTCGCCTCGAGCGGCATGAACACGACCTTGTTGTTGCTGGCCGAGCCGATGCGCTGCAGCGCCTCGACATATTTCTGCGCGACGAAGTAGTTGATCGCCTGCACGTTGCCCTTGGCGATGGCCTCGGACACCATCGAGGTCGCCTTGGCTTCCGCCTCGGCCGCGCGCTCGCGCGCCTCGGCGTCGCGGAAGGCGGATTCGCGCCGGCCCTCGGCCGCCAGGATCGCCGCTTGCTTCTCGCCCTCGGCCTTGAGGATCTGGCCCTGGCGCACGCCTTCGGCCTCGAGGATGGTGGCGCGCTTGTCGCGCTCCGCCTTCATCTGCCGCGACATCGCCTCGACGATCTCGGCCGGCGGCGTGATGTCCTTGATCTCGATGCGGGTGATCTTGATGCCCCAGGGCTCCGTCGCCTCGTCGACGACCGACAGCAGCTTGGCGTTGATCTTGTCGCGCTGCGACAGGAGCTCGTCCAGGTCCATCGAACCCATGACCGTGCGGATGTTGGTCATGGTGAGCTGCATGATGGCGTTCTCGAGGAAGTTGACCTCGTAGGTCGCCTTGGCCGCGTCGAGCACCTGGAAGAACACCACGCCGTCGACGCTGACCATGGCGTTGTCGCGCGTGATGACCTCCTGCGTCGGCACGTCGAGCACGCGCTCCATCATGTTGACCTTGTTGCCGATGCGGTCGACGAACGGGATGATCAGGTTCAACCCCGGCCGGAGCGTCCTGGTGTAGCGTCCAAAGCGCTCGACCGTCCATTCGCTCCCCTGGCCGACCGACTTGACGCCCATGAAGATGACGACGATCGCCATCAGGATGACGACCAGAACGAAGACCGAGAATCCGCCGATGTCCACCGGAACGTCCCCTTCCATGCTTGCGCCCGCGCCATCATAAGGCGGTGCGGCGCGATAGTTCCAGGGCCGGCCGGGCGCACCAGAGCGGCCGCTGATCCGGCCGCCAAACCAGATTTTCGGCGCGCGGATCGACGCGCGCCTAGCCCGGGGGCGGCCCCGCCAGCGCGCCGAGCTCTGGCTTCTCGCCCAGCTCGACCTCCTTGATGCGTTCGGCGCGGCCGATCACCTTGTCGGCAGAGGTGCGGATATCGCGCACGTCCTTCTCGGCCTGGCCGAAATGGGTCTGCAGCTTGTCGACGCGCTCGCCGAGCCGGCGCACGTCCTCGAGCAGCTTGCCGACCTCGACCTGGATCAGCCCGGCCTGCTCGCGCATCTGCACGTCCCTGAGCACCGCGCGGATGGTGTTGAGCGTGGCCCACAACGTCGTGGGCGAGACGATGAACACGCGCTCCTGGAACGACTTCGCCACCAGCTCGCCGAAATTGGCGTGCAGCTCGGCGTAGATCGCCTCCGAGGGCAGGAACATCAGCGCCGCCTCGGCGGTGGTGCCGGGCACGATGTAGCGCTCGCGGATGTCGGTGATGTGCTTGGTGATGGCGGCGGTGAAGGCGCGCTGCGCCAGCTTGCGCTGCGCCTCGTCCGTCGCCTCGCTCATCTGGCGCCAGGCCTCGAGCGGGAACTTGGCGTCGACCGCGATGGGGCCCGGCGGGTTGGGCAGGATCAGCAGGCAGTCGCAGCGCCGCCCCTCCCCGATCGGGTACTGGAACTCGTAGGCCTGCGGCGGCAGCACCTGGCGCACGAGGTCTTCCAGCATCACCTCGCCGAAGGCGCCGCGCGCCTGCTTGTTGTTGAGTATGTCGCGCAGGCTGACGACCTGGGTCGACAGCTCGGCGATGGCCTTCTGCGCCTCGTCGATGCGCGCCAGGCGCACGCGCAGGTCGGTGACGGTCGTCGCCGTGTCCTTGGCAGATTTCTCGAGCGACTCGCCGACCTTGCCGGCCAGTTGCTGCAGCCGCTTGTCGACCGCCTCGGCCAGCGCGCGCTCCTGCGCCTGCAGCCGCTCGGCCAGCTGGGCCTGGGCGGCGGCCTGACCCTCGGCCATCTGCTTCAGGCGACCGGAGAGCTCGGCCAAGCCCGCTTCCGCCGCCACCGTCCCGCCGTGCCGGCGCAGCATCAACGCGCCGGCAAGGCCAAGTGCGGCCAGCAGCAGGACGACCAGGACCAGGTCGAGGGCGGTCAGCGTCATGTCGGCGCCCGTTCTAGCATGCGTGCGGCGCCGCCGGGCCATGCCTTGACCCTCGGGGTCCGAACCCCTATCTCCAAGCCTGATTTCCTCTGCTTTCCGAGCAAAGGTCCATGGCCCTCCTGCCCATCATCGTGGCCCCCGATTCGCGCCTCAAGGCGAAGTGCGCCCCGGTCGGCCGCGTCGACGACGCGGTGCGCAGGCTGATGGACGACATGCTGGAGACGATGTATGCGGCCCCCGGCATCGGTCTGGCCGCGCCGCAGGTGGGCGTGCAGAAGCGCGTCATCGTGCTGGACGTGGCGCGCGAGGGCGAGTCGCGGCGGCCGCTGCGGC
This sequence comes from uncultured Rhodospirillaceae bacterium, assembly GCA_964557415.1. GTDB lineage: Bacteria > Pseudomonadota > Alphaproteobacteria > JAEULC01 > JAEULC01 > JAEULC01. The sequence continues at coordinate 11,023 of CAZLBB010000023.1, read as the reverse complement.
TGGCAGACCCGGAGATCATCGCGGCCTCGGACGACGACATGTCCTGCGAGGAAGGCTGCCTGTCCCTGCCGCAGCACTACGCCGAGGTGATCCGCCCGCGCTCGGTCACGGTGCGCTACCGCGACTACGACAACGCGCTGCGCGAGATCTCGGCCGACGGCCTCTTGTCGACCTGCCTGCAGCACGAGATCGATCATCTCGACGGCATCCTGTTCGTCGATCACATCTCGGCGCTGAAGCGCAACATGATCCTGCGCAAGCTGCTCAAGTCCAAGAAGGCCAAGGCCCTCGAGACGGCCTGAGCCGCCGGAGACGCTCGGCAAATCGGCGCCACGCGACCGCCGCCGGCATGCTAAGGTCTGGCCGCTATGGCCTTCTTGAAACTGGCATTTTTCGGCACGCCGGGATTCGCCGTGCCGGCGCTGCACAACCTGGTCGGCGCCGGGCACCGCGTCCTGCGCGTCTACACGCAGCCGCCGCGGCCGGCCGGGCGCGGCCATGACGAGCAGAACTCGCCCGTGCACCGCGCGGCCGCGGCCAAGCACATCGAGGTGGTCCATCCGCCGACGCTGAAGGACGCCGCGGTGCAGCGCGACTTCGCCGCCTTGGGCGTCGATGCCGCGGTGGTCGTCGCCTATGGCCTGATCCTGCCGCGCCCGATGCTCGACGCGCCGCGGTTCGGCTGCCTCAACATCCATGCCTCGCTGCTGCCGCGCTGGCGCGGCGCCGCGCCAATCCAGCGCGCGATCCTGGCGGGCGACCAGGAGACCGGTGTCACGATCATGCGCATGGACGCCGGGCTCGATACGGGGCCGATGCTGCTGCACGAGCGCGTGCCGATCCGGCGCGCCGAGACCGGCGGCACGCTGCACGACCTGCTGTCCGCACAGGGCGCCCACCTGATCGTGCGGGCGCTCGCCGGGCTGATGGACGGCAGCGTCGCCGCGACGCCGCAGCCGGAGGCGGGCGTCACCTATGCGGCGAAGATCGACAAGGCGGAGACGAGGCTGGATTGGCGCCAGCCCGCCGAGCAATTGGAGCGCGCCGTACGCGCCTTCGCGCCCGCCCCCGGCACCTGGTTCGAGCTCCCGCCGGCGCCGCAGGCAGCGCCCGAACGCGTGCGCGTGCTGCAGGCGGCGGTCGTCGAGGCGGCCGGCGCGCCCGGAACGGTGCTGGACGAGCACCTGACGATCGCCTGCGGCGCCCACGCGCTGCGCCTGGTCGTGCTGCAGCGCGCCGGCAAGACGGCCATGCCGGCGGACGCCTTCCTGCGCGGCCACGCCGTGCCGAAGGGCACCATGCTGACGTGACGCGCTGGAAGCTGGTGATCGAGTACGACGGCACCGGGTTCGTCGGCTGGCAGCGCCAGGACAACGGCCCCTCGGTGCAAGCCGCGATCGAGCGCGCCGTCACGGCCTTCTGCGGCGAAGAGGTGACGGTCTGGTGCGCCGGGCGCACCGATGCGGGTGTGCACGCCCTGGGCCAGGTGGCGCATCTGGATGTAGAGAAGGCGACGACGGCGCGCACGGTGCGCGACGCGATCAACCAGCACCTCAAGCCATTGCCGGTCGCCATCCTGTCGGCCGAGCCGGTCGATGCGCATTTCCATGCGCGCCTGTCCGCCAAGCGACGCCTCTACCGCTACCGCATCGTCAACCGCCGCGCGCCGCTGGCGCTCGAGCTGAACCGCGCCTGGCACGTGCCCTATGCGCTGGACGCCGACGCCATGCACGATGCCGCGCAGTTGCTGGTCGGAAAGCACGACTTCTCGACCTTCCGCGCGAGCCTCTGCCAAGCCAAGTCGCCGGTAAAGACGCTGGACGAGCTGTCAGTCGCCCGCAGCGGCGAGTTGATCGAGGTGACGGCGCGTGCCCGCTCTTTCCTGCATCACCAGGTCCGCAACATGGTCGGCACGCTGAGCCTGGTCGGCCGCGGCAAGTGGACGCGCAGCGACGTCGGCGGCGCGCTGGAAGCGAAGAACCGCGCCAAGGGCGGCCCGACCGCGCCGCCGCAAGGGCTCTATCTGATCGAGGTGGGGTACTAAACCGACTTCAGCATCGACTGCGCGATCACCGCGATCAGCAGGCTGATCAGCAGGTCGATCACGACGACCAGCGCGGCGGTGCCGCGGGTGATCGCGAGCGCGCTGTGCGCCACGAACCACAGGACCGCCCAGCCGTAGAACGTGGCGCCGAGCTGCAGCCCGGTCAGGAACAGGTCGGGGAACATCGCGGTCTCGCGCACGATCGCCACGAGCAGCATCAGGAGGACCTGGGGCGCCGCACACCAGTTGTAGGCGACGATGTAGCCGACGTAGTGCTGCGCCCGGTCCAGCCACTGGCTGAGATAGAGCATCGCGAGCGGGAACGCGACCCAGGCGATGACATAGGCGATGGCCTCGACCAGGACGACGCGCGGCAGCGGGTTGGCAAGCTCGGCGGGATCCATGCGCAGCCCGACCAGCACGGCATAGAACGGCGCGACCAGCGCGGCGCAGAAGAACGAGCGCCAGAAGCCGTCGATGCTGCGGTCGAGCACGGCATGGCCGCTTGGGTCGAAGCGGAACAAGCGCCAGGCGCCGATCAGCGCCGCGATCACCTGCTCGGAGGTCGGGATCACGACCCTAGTTGAAGTAGCGGTCGAGCATGGCCCGGTAGATCCGCACGAGCCGCGCCATGTCGGCGAGCGAGCAGCGCTCGTCGAACTTGTGCGCGGTGGCGTTGGTCATGCCGAACTCGCAGACCGGGCAATGATGCTTGATGAAGCGCGCGTCCGAGGTGCCGCCGGTCGTGCTGAGCTGGGGATCGCCGCCGGTCACATTGCGTACGGATTCGCACACGAGGTTGCTCAACGCCCCGGGCGGCGTCAGGAAGCTTTCGCCGGACACCTGCAGGGTCAGCTCGTATCTTCCCTTCGGTCCGATCGCGCGGTCCAGCCGTTCGCGCAGCCATGCCTCGACCGACTTCGAGCTGTGCTCGCTGGAGAAGCGCACGTTGATGGTCGCGCGCGCCGCGCCTGGGATCACGTTGCTGGCGGGATTGCCGACATCGACCGTGGCGATCTGCAGGGTCGACGGCTCGAAATGCGCGTTGCCGCGGTCGAGCGGATCGTCGATCAGGGCCGCCAGCATGCGCACAAGCCGATGCACGGGATTGTCGGCGAGCTGCGGATAGGCGGTGTGGCCCTGGACGCCATGGACCGTCAGATAGAAGCTCATGCTGCCGCGCCGGCCGATCTTGGCCATCTCGCCGACGTGATCGGGATTGGTCGGCTCGCCGACGATGCAGACGTCGAGCTTTTCGCCGCGGCCCTTGAGCCAGTCCAGCACCTTGACCGTGCCGTTGACCGCCGGGCCTTCCTCGTCGCCGGTGATGAGGAGGCTGATCGAGCCGTTGAACTGGCCCTTGCGGTCGGCGAGGAAGCCGCGGAGCGCCGAGACGAAGCAGGCGATCGCCGCCTTCATGTCGGACGCGCCGCGGCCGTAGAGATGGCCGTCCTTCACCACCGCGGCGAAGGGGTCGACGCTCCAGCGCTCGCGGTCGCCCGGCGGCACCACGTCGGTATGGCCAGCGTAGCAGAAATTGCGCCCGTCCGCGCCGAGGCGCGCGTAGAGATTCTCGACGCGCGTGCTGCCCGGCGATTCGAAGGCGAGGCGGTGGCATCGGAAGCCGAGCGGCTTCAGCGCGTCCTCGAGCACGCCGAGCGCGCCGGCGTCGACCGGCGTTACGCTGGGACAGCGGATCAGCGCCTGCGCCAGCGCGAGCGCGTCGGCCGGCGGGGCGGCGTCAGTCACGCAGCAACTCGTTGATGCCGGTCTTGGCGCGCGTCTGCGCGTCGACGCGCTTGACGATCACGGCGCAATAGAGCGACGGGCCCGGGCTGCCGTCGGGCAGCGGCCTGCCCGGCAGCGCGCCCGGCACGACCACCGAGTAGGCCGGCACGCGGCCATAGAGCGTCTTGCCGGTCGTGCGGTCGACGATCTTGGTCGAGGCGCCGATGAAGACGCCCATCGAAAGCACCGAGCCCTCCTCGACCACCACGCCTTCAACCACCTCGGAGCGCGCGCCGATGAAGCAGTTGTCCTCGATGATCACCGGGCCGGCCTGCACCGGCTCGAGCACGCCGCCGATGCCGGCGCCGCCGGAAATGTGGCAGTTCTTGCCGATCTGCGCGCAGGAGCCGACCGTGGCCCAGGTGTCGACCATTGTGCCGCTGTCGACATAGGCGCCCATGTTCACGAAGCTGGGCATCAGCACGACGTTCGGGCCGATATAGGACGAGCGGCGCACGACCGAGCCGGGCACGGCGCGGAAGCCGGCGGCGCGGAAGCGGTTCTCGCCCCAGCCGGCGAACTTCGACGGCACCTTGTCGAACCAGTTGGCGGCGCCCGCGGCGCCGGGACCGACCGGCCCGCCGGGGATCGGCGCCATGTCAGCGAGGCGGAACGACAGCAGGACGGCCTTCTTCAACCACTGGTTGACGATCCACTGGCCGCCCTTCTTCTCGGCGACACGCAGCTTGCCGTCGTCGAGCGCCGTCAGCGCGGCCTCGATCGCGTCGCGCACCGAACCGGTCGTGCGGGGATTGATGCCGTCGCGCTTCTCCCAGGCCTGGTCGATGGTCGCCTGCAGGGTCTGCGGATCAGGGATCGCGCTGTCCATGGAAGATGTCCGGATCGTTTTCAGGGAAGGGGCCGGGAAGATGGGACAGGCGCCCGCCCGCTGTCAATCGCGCGCCGAACTCGGGCGCCGCATCAGCCGGTGCGCGCGGCCTCCGGCTCCGGCGGCGGCAGCTGCTCGGCCGCGGCGCCGAGCCAGGGCGTCAGCTCCTCGATCACGTGGTGCACATGCGCCAGGTCGTCGCCCTCCGGCTGCGCCCAGGTCCAGTCGACCCGCACCCAGGCCGTGGTCATGCCCAGGTCATGAGCCGGCTTCAGGTTGCGCGCCATGTCCTCGAACAGCATGGCGCGGCGCGGCTGGATCGCGTGCTTGCGCAGCAGCACGTCGTAGACCGAAGGTTCGGGCTTCGGCACGTAGTCGGCGGCGTGGATGTCGAACACCGCTTCGAAATGCCGGGTGATTCCGAGCCGCGCGAGCACGCGCTCGGCATGGCCGATCGTGCCGTTGGTGAAGACGAGCTTGCGGCCGGGCAGGCGCGTGAGCGCGCGGTCGAGCCCCGGGTCCGGCATCACGACGCTCAGATCGATGTCGTGCACGAAATCGAGGTACTCGGACGGCGTGAGCCCGTGCTCGACCATCAGCCCGCGCAGGGTGGTGCCGTACTTGGCGAGATAGCCCTTCTGCACCACCCGCGCCTGGTCCGGCGGCAGGGCCAGCAGCTGCGCCACGAAGGCGCCGATGCGCTGGTCGACCTGGACGAACAGGTTGCAGCTGGCGGGATAGAGGGTGTTGTCGAGATCGAATACCCAGGTTTCGATCCCGTCCAGGCGGGGCACGGCCGACCGCCGTGTCGGCGCGCCCGAGAACCGGTTGGGTTGCATGAGCATAGAACTGGCACGCCGGCCGGCGCCGAACAAGGGCCGCCGGGGCGCGCTCTTAACTTTTGTCCCCGGGTTTTTACCAGCGGTTAAGACGTGCGTTCCTAGGATGCACGACGGCAGAAAGCCTGAGGACATGACCCAGACTCGTCCCTTGTCGCCCGTCGCGCAAAACGCCGTAACCGAGCTTCACGCCTCGGCAATGCCGGCCTTTTCCCCGATGCAGGCCGCGCTGGCGCTGCTGCAGGGGATGTGCGATCCGGCCTTCGTGCTGGCTCGGGAAGGCAGCGTGCTGGAGTGCAACCGCGCCGCCCACGCCGTGGCGGAAAGCCTGGCCGGGGAGCTGACCGAAGCCGAAGTCGATGCGGCCGCGAGCAACGGGGCAAAGATCACCGTCTCGCTGGCCGACGGCACTGCGCCGCGCTGGTTCGAGTTGAGCCTGGCCGCGATCGGCGGAGCCGAGGGAGCGGTCCTGGTGCTGGCGCGCGAGATCACGCTGGAGCGCAACCTGCGCGACGCGCTGATGGATTCGCGCCGACGCTACAAGGACCTCGTCGAGATCGCGAGCGACTTCGCCTGGGAAACCGACAGCGAGGGCGCCTTCACCTTCGTGAGCCCCGCCAAGGTGCTGGGCCGCGCGGCTGCGGCGATGATCGGGCGGCGTCCGGCCCGGTTCCTGGTCGATCCCGAGCACGAGCAGGCGGTCTTGCCGTTCGACGCGACGGAACCGGTGACGGACAGCGAGTTCTGGGCGATCGACGCCGACGGCAAGCCGCACTGCCTGTCGACCTCGGCGCGGCCGGCCTTCGACGTCGAAGGCAGGCGCATCGGCACGCGCGGCGTCTGCCGCGACGTGACGGCGCAGCGCCTGCGCGAGGCCGAACTGGCCGAGGCCAGCGCCGGCGACAGCGCGCTGGCGCATGTGCTGGCCACGATGCGCGAGGCGATCGAGCCAAACGCCGTGCTCGAAACCGCGTGCGCGACGCTGATGCCGGCTCTGTCGGCCTCGGGCTGCCGCCTGTATCGTGCGCGCGACGACGGCGCGCTGCGCCCGATCATCACGCTCGGCTCGCTGCCTTCGGGCGCCGCCGCCGCGACAGGGACGATCATGGCGGACGCGCGCTATCGCGAGCGCCTGACCGGACGCATCGAGCTGTGGCGCGATCCGGCCGCGGGCGAATGGACCGCCGCCGAGCACGCGATGCTGCAGCGGGTGGCCGACCAGCTCGGCACCGCGCTGGCCGAGCTCGAGGAACGCGAGACGCTGGAGCGGCTGTCGGCGACCGATCCGCTGACCGATCTCTTGAACCGCCGCGCCTTCGCCGAAAAGCTGGAGAAGCGCGCGACGCTGGCAGCGGCGCAAGAGCGCGGCGGCGCGTTGCTCTACATCGATCTCGATCACTTCAAAGAGATCAACGACCAGGGCGGACACGCGGCGGGCGACAGCGCGCTGCGCGCGGTCGCGACGCTGCTCCGGCGCAGCGGGCGCGCGACCGACCTGGTTGCCCGCATCGGCGGCGACGAGTTCGCGCTGTGGATGGACGACGTCGATGCGCCCGCCGCGCGCAAGCGCGCCGAGCGCATCATGTCGGCGGTCGGCGAGCTGACCCCGGTGTCGCCTGCCGGCCTGCCGCGTCTGGGCATGTCGATCGGCCTCGCGCTGTTCGATCCGCGCCGCGGCGAGGCGGCGGACGCCCTGGTACGCCGCGCCGATGCGGCGATGTACGCCAGCAAGCGTGCGGGCCGCTCGTGCATCACCGAAGCTGAGCCGGCCGGGGGCGTCGCGTGACCGCCGCGATGGGTCATCGCCCGCGGCAGAGCGCCGGCGGGTTCGACTACGACGAGGCCAAGCGCCTGGCGCGCAGCGACAACGAGGGCGAGCGCCGCCGGCTGGCGGAAACGCGCAGCATGCCGCCGGAGATCCTGTTCTACCTAGCCGGCGATGAAGCGGCCGAGGTGCGCCGCGCCATCGCCGCCAATCCAGGGACGCCGCGCCAAGCCGATCTGCTGCTGGCCACGGACCACGACCAACAGGTGCGCGAATGCCTGGCGGTCAAGATCGCCCGCGTCCTGCCCGACCTGAGCCCGCGCGAGCACGATTCGATCTATCGCATGACCGTGCAGGTGCTGGAAACGCTGGCGCGCGACCAGGCGACGCGCGTGCGCGCGGTGCTGGCCGAGGCGCTGAAGGACATGCCCGAAGCGCCGCCCGACGTGATCGGGCGCCTCGCACGCGATATCGAGCTGGACGTCGCGGCTCCGGTGCTGGAGTTCTCGCCGCTGCTGAGCGAGGCGGACCTGATCGAGATCATCGCCGCCGCACCGGCGGTGGGTGCGGTCGGCGCGATCGCGCGGCGCCGGCGTGTGAGCGGCGACGTGGCCGACGCCATCGTCGCCGCGGGCGACGCGGAGGCGGTCGCGGCGCTGCTCGGCAACGCGAGCGCGCAGATCCGCGAGGAGACGCTGGACCGCATCGTCGACCAGGCGCCGCGGCAGGAATCCTGGCACGATCCGCTGGTGCGCCGCCCGGCGCTGCCCGGCTCGATGATCCGGCGCATCGCCGGGTTCGTCGCCGAATCGCTGCTGGGCGTGCTGCGCAGCCGCAACGACCTGGACGATACGACGATCAAGGCCCTGGCGAAGGAAGTCGATCGGCGGCTCCAGGTTCAGGTCGCGGCCGAGGAAGACGACGCGCCGGCGAAGGATGGCGCGACCGCAGCGCAGAAGGCCGACAAGGCGCGCACCCAGGCCAAGGCGATGCACGCCAAGGGCAAGCTCGACGAGGATGCCGTGCTGCGCGCCGTCAATTCGGGCGACCGCGTCTTCGCGATCGCCGCGCTCTCCGTGCGCTCGGGCATTCCCGAGGCGCGCATCGAGCGGCTGATGGCGCTGCGCAGCGCCAAGGGCATCGTGTCGCTGGTCTGGAAATGCGGCTTCACCATGCGGCTGGCCGGCCAGGTGCAGATGCGCATGGGCGGAATCGCGCCGCAGGCGGCGCTGCGCGCGCGCGGCGGGGTTGCCTTTCCCTTGTCCGAGGCCGATATGAACTGGCAGATCGAGTTCATCGAGGGCCTGGGCAAGGGATGACATTCGCTTCGGCCGGCAGGTTTCCGGCCGTTTTCGTTTCGCATGGCGCGCCGACGCTATTGCTGGAAGGCGGGCCGACCGTCGATTTCCTTTCGCGCCTGGGCGCGGAGCTGGGCCGGCCGCGGGCGGTCGTCTGCATCTCCGCGCATTGGGAGAGCGACGCGGCGACCGTTTCTGCCGCCGAGCGCCCCGACACCATCCACGATTTCTACGGCTTCCCGCCGGCGCTGTACGAGATGCGCTACGCCGCGCCCGGCGCGCCCGACCTGGCCGAGCGCGTGCGCGCGCTGCTGGTCGATGCCGGCATCGGCTGCGCCGTCGATCCCTCGCGCGGGCTCGATCACGGCGCCTGGGTGCCGATGAAGCTGATGTATCCCGCCGCGGACGTGCCGGTGCTGCAGCTCTCGCTGCAGTCGCACCGCGGTCCGGCGCACCAGCTCGCCGTCGGGCGCGCGCTGGCGCCGCTCGGCCGCGAAGGCGTGCTGGTGCTGGGCAGCGGCGGCGCGATCCACAATCTGCGCGAGCTCGCCTGGGGCCGGAGCGAGCCCGCGCCCTGGGCGCGCGCCTTCGCCGAATGGCTCGACCGCGCGGTCGAGACCGGCGCCGAGGACGACCTGGCGCACTACCGCGAGCGTGCCCCGTCGGGCGCCCGGGCGCATCCGACGGACGAGCATTTCCTGCCGTTGTTCGCCGCGCTGGGCGCCGGCGGCGCCAAGGACGGCAAGGGCCGTCGCCTGCACGGCGCGTTCAGCCACGGCAACCTGGGCATGCACGCCTACGCCTGGGGCTGAGCCCCGGACCTCTCGCGATCGCCGCTTGCGGCGTGGCGAAAAGCGCGGCAAGAATGCCGGTCTTCGCGTGTGCTCCTGGGGTATTTTTTACGTGAATCGCTTGGGAATTATGCTCGCGCTCCTGGTCGCCGCAGCCGGTCTGCCGTCGACCGCGCCGGCCCAGGATGCGACCGAAAAGGCGCTCGAGGTCTATCGCCAGATGCTGCGGGACGACCCCTGGAGCAATCCCGGCAACCTGGACGTCGATCGCGGCGAGAATCTGTGGAAGACGCCGCGCGGACCGAAGAACGTCTCCCTGGAGCAATGCGACCTCGGCAAGGGCCCGGGCAAGGTCGACGGCGCCTTCGCCGAGCTGCCGCGCTACTTCGCCGACGCCGACCGCGTGATGGACGTCGAGACGCGCATCCTGTGGTGCATGGTGACGCTGCAGGGCTTCGACCGCGCCGAGCTCGTCGCCAAGCCGCATCCCGGCGGCGGCCAGCCGGTCAGGGAGCTGGGCGCGATCGCGACCTATGTCGCGCACCAGTCGAACGGCATGAAATTCGCCGCGCCGCTCGCGCATCCGAAGGAGAAGGATTCGGCCGCGCTCGGCGAAGCGCTGTTCGTGCGCCGCACGGGCCCGTTCGACTTCGCCTGCGCCACGTGCCACGCCGACCACGGCAAGCGCATCCGCCTGCAGCCCTTGCCGTTCCTCGCCGAGCAGGAGGAGGCGCGCAAGGTGGTCGGCGAGTGGCCGGGCTACCGCGTGTCGACCAGCCACGTCATGACCCTGCAGCACCGGCTATACGACTGCTTCTGGCAGATGCGCATGCCGCAGCTCGAGCTCGGATCGGAGGCGAGCGTGGCGCTCGTCTCCTATCTCGTCAAACAGGCCGCTGGCGGCGCGATCGCCGCCCCGGGCCTGAAGCGCTGAGGGGGAGCGGGACCATGCGCTGGCTTGCCATGACCGCTACGGTTGCCGCTGCCGCCCTTGCCGCCGTTCCGGCACGCGCCCAGCAGGCTCCCGGCGTCGATCCGGCCAGGGTCGAAGCCGTCGTGAAGTCCGCCTTTCCGAAGGCCCCCGCCGATTGGCAGGCGCGGCTCGAGCCCGACGCGACGATGAGGGCATGCGCCGCCTACGCAAACAACCCGCCAAAGGCCGCGGACGAGGCGATCCGGAAGCGCGAGGCTGCGACGATCAAGTACCCGCCGGACGGCAAGTTCGTCGGCGACTGGAAGAAGGGCGAGGCGCTGGCGCAGTCGGGCTACGGAATGCGCTTCACCGACACGTCGACGACACGGCCGAACGGCGGCAACTGCTATGCCTGCCACAAGCTGACCAGGACCGAGCTCAGCTACGGCACGATCGGGCCGAGCCTCGGCAACTACGGCAAGATCCGCGATTTCAGCGCGGAGGACGCGAAGGCCGTGTACGAGAAGATCTACAACCCGCACGCCGCGTTTCCGTGCTCGCTGATGCCGCGCTTCGGCGCCAACAGGATCCTGACGATCGAGCAGATCAAGGACCTGGTCGCGCTGCTGATGAGCCCGGAGAGCCCGGTCAACAAGGAGTGAGCGTCCGGCGCCTCCAGCACGCGGCCGCAGGCAAGGCGCCTAGAGCGGTACCCGACTATGTGGAATCAAAAGGGGATTGAACTAAACCGCTATC
>CAZLBB010000022.1:0-55334 GCA_964557415.1 uncultured Rhodospirillaceae bacterium | reverse complement strand
CTCATCCTTCGACAAGTTCAGGATGAGGTCGGTCGGCGGCGTCGCAATCTCCAACGCAAGGTCCTCATCCTGAGCTTGTCGAAGGATGAGGACCGCCGGCGCGCGAGCGTGAAAGAATCCCGCATCCTGCCGCTTGGATTGGTGGCGCCGGCGCTGCTGACGGTGCTGGCGCTGTTCGTCTATCCGCTGTGCTACTCCCTGGTCACCGCCTTCGTCGACAAGGGCGGTCAGCCGACCTTCGGCAACTTCTTCCGCGCGTTCGAATTCTACAGCGTCGATATCGGCTTCACCGTCGTGATCGTGACGCTCTCGACCTTCGCGGTGGGCGTGCTGGCGATCGCGATCGGCGGGTACCTGACGCTCGGCGAATGCGGCCCGGCGGTCGCGCTCCTGCGCTGGGTCTATCGCTGGCCGTTGTTCATTCCGTTCGTGGTGGCGGCGCAGTGCATGCGCACGTTCCTCGCCAAGAACGGGCTCATGAACAATTCGCTGGTGTCGCTCGGCCTTCTCGATCCGCAATCCACCGTCGGTTTTCTCGACTGGCGCGGCATCGTGATCACCTTCGTGTGGAAGCAGCTCCCGTTCGTGGCGCTGCTGGTCTCCGGCGCGATGGCCTCGCTCGATCGCACGACGATCGAGGCGGCGCGCAACCTCGGCGCCGGGCGGCTGCGCATCCTCGTCGAGATCGTCGTGCCGCAGGTGCGGCCGACGCTCTTGGTGGGCCTGATCCTGAGCTTCGTGACCATGATGTCCGTGCTGTCGGTGCCGATCATGGTCAGCGGCGAGTCGCCGACCATGATCACCGTCGACATGGCGTTCCGCATCAACAACTACGGCGACTACGGCACGGCCAATGCGCTGGGATTCATCTCGTATGCGCTGACCGGCGTCGCCGCCTGGATCTATCTCCGGCGCGGCATCGCGCAGGGCGGCAGGCCGTGAGGGGCCGGCCATGATGGCGGCGCTGCGCTGGCTTCCCCGCGCGATCGTGCTGGGACTGGTGGTCTATGCCATCTTCGGCCCGCTGGCGAACCTGGCGCTGTGGGCCTTCGCCGAGCAGTGGTACTACCCGCACAAGCTGCCGCTCTCCTATGGCCTCCGCTTCTGGCATCAGGTGTTCAAGCCGCGCGGCGATGCGCTGGAGTCGCTGTCCACCAGCGTGATCATCGCGCTCTTGACCGTGACGCTGTGCCTCGTCATCGCCGTGCCGGCCGGCTACGCGCTGGCGCGCCTGCGCCTGCCGGCACGCGCGCTGATCATGCTGGCTTTCCTGCTGCCGCAGGCCTTCCCCAGCCTTGCCGTCTACATCAACATCGCGCGGCTGTTCTATGGCTTGGGCCTGAACGGCACGATCCTCGGCGTCGTGCTGGTGCATACCGTGCACGGGCTGGTCTTCGCCGTCTGGATCACCACCGCCGCCTTCGCCGCCATCGACCGCGATCTCGAGCTCGCCGCGCGCAGCATCGGCGCCTCGGCGCTGCGCACGTTCCTCACCGTGACGCTGCCGCTGGCTGCGCCGGGCATCATGGCGAGCGCCGTGTTCGTGTTCCTCGAGTCGCTCGACGAGTTCACCGGCACCTACTTCGTCGGCGTTCCGGACATCACCACGCTGCCGCTCCTGATGTTCACCGCGTCGATCGCCGGCAACTACCAGATCGCGGCGATCACGGCCCTGATCCTGTTGATCCCGTCGATCGGCTTCATGCTGGTGGTCGAGCGATTCCTCAAGGCCGACGTCATGGCCAAGGTCGGGACGTGACCGCGAAACCGGCGCCGGATTCCCTGATTGCGCCAGGGCCGCAAAGGTGCGGCGCGCCGGGCTTCCGCCATGACGGTCGCTTGACGCAGCCGCACGGACACGCTTGTTCGCTGCATCGGGTGGACCTATATTATGGCGATGCGCAATGCGATTTTGTGCGGCGTTCTCGCCGCGGCGCTCGGGCTTGGTGCGACCGGCACGGCGCGGGCTCAAGACAGCACGAGTAACACGCTGCTCGGCGGAATCCTGGGCGGCGCGGCGGGTGCCGGCATGGGCTACGCCTTCGGCGGCAGCAAGGGCGCGGCGATTGGCGGCGTGTCCGGTCTGGCGCTGGGCGCACTCGCCGGCAATACCCTGGGCAGCCGGCAGCAACAGCAGCAGACCTATGCCCCGCCGCCGCAGGGCTACTATGCGCCGCCGCCGCAGGGCTACTACTACGCACCGGCGCCGGCGCCGGCCTATGGCTACTATCCGCCGCAGCCGGCCTATGCGCCGCCGCCAGCGGCGCCGGCGCCGACCGCCAGCTACAGCACGGCCAACTGCCGCGAATACTCGGGCACGATCATCATCGACGGGCGCGAGGAGCGGAGCTACGGCACGGCCTGCCTGCAGCCGGACGGGACGTGGCGGATCGTTCGCTAGGGCGGATCGTTCTTCAGGCGGCCGCTGATCCGGCCGTCGCCGCGGAGGGCCGGTTCGCCGGCCCTTCTGCGTTTCGGTGCGGTGCGTACCAGCCGGCATCGCCCGGTCGCTCGAACCCGAGGCCGGCGATTCGGACGCGCAGCGTGACCCAGTCGTCGCTGCCGCCGAGCGCGATGCGCGGCAGCGCGTGCGGCCGGTCGGCGTCGGCCATGCGCAGCGGCCGCGACTCGGTGGTGACGGCCGATTCGAAGCCGGCCCTGGCCGCGAGGCCGATGTCGCGCTGCGACACGGTCGCGGCGATGCCATAGGGATAGGCGAACGCCAGCGGGGCGTGGCCGGTCGCCTCGGCGACCCGGCGCCGGCCGCCGTCGATTTCTGCCCAGGCCTCGGCCTCGGTCATGGCGGCGAGCGGACCATGGCTGACCGTGTGGCCGCCGATCTCGACCAGACCGCTCTGCTCGAGCGCGCGCACGTCGGCCCAGCTCATCGACAGCCGGTCGGCGATCTCATGGCAATCGATGCCGAAGTCGCGCTTCAGCCCGTCGACCGACGCGCGCGTTTCAGCCGGCGTGAAGCCGTAGAACATGCGGCGGATGGTTTCGTAAGCGGCGGTCTTCTCCGCCGCCGTGGCGGTCGCGAACTCATGCGCGCCGTCCAGGGTGCGGATCGTCACACGGTCGTTCGCGGCCACGGCGCGCTCGACGCCGAACCACCACATGGGCGCGGTCCGGTCGATGAAGCCCGTGCTGACATAGACCGTCGCCCGGGCGCCGTAGCGCTCGAGGATCGGCAGCAGCAGATCATGGTTGTCGCGGTAGCCGTCGTCGAAGGTCAGGGCGGCGAAGCGCCCGCAGGCGCCGCGCCGCAGGCGCCGCGCCGCCTCGGTCGCTGTCACCAGCGCATAGCCCTCGGCCCGCAGCGTGTCGAGGAAACCCGCCAGGACGCCCGGATCGGTCGCCAGGCCATCGTTGGCGGACCAGCCGCCTTCAACCAGCGCAGGCCCGACCTGATGGAACATCAGCAGGGCGCCCGGGCCGCCGGCAACCGCGCGTGCCGCCCGGTCGAGGCCGCTGGCCACAATCGCCCGCTTCAGCGCACGCTTCAGCATGGAGCACCGCCTCCGGCCACGATCCGCGCGGCCCGAACCCGGGCCGGCTTGGGGCCATCCTGCCCGGAACCGGGTGAACGGATGCTTAAGCGCCAATCGTTAACGTGGCGGAGTGTCGCGCCCTATCCAATTCAGCGAAACTAGTCCTGTGATAACTTCGTGACTTTGGCTAAAACTCTCGCTATTATCCTGCCACACCCCGGGGCTGCCAGGAGGCCGCCAGAGGTTACCGCCGGCACGGCATCATTAATCCGTTGTTCAGGGTCGGTGGTCTAAGAGAGTGACGTTCGCGCAGGACGCGCGGACCGGAGGCATAGGTAATGCCGTATTCTGTCGAAGCCACGACGGCTTCGCGGGCCGACCAGAGCCCGCTGTTCCAAGCCCGCCAGATGCTGCGGCAGCAGGTCGCCGACCACGTGTCGACGCGGCCCAAGGCGCTGTCGCGCTGGACCGCCAGCACCGTCGCCATGCTGCTCGACGCCGGCGCCGTGATGCTGGCCTCGATCGCCGTCGGCGCGCTCGGCGGGGTGCTGCATGACGCCTCGGTCCTCCAGGAAATCCTCGGTCTCTCGCTGATCGGCATCACCCTGGTCGGGTTGATGCGGCTGTTCGGCGCCTATCGCTTCGGCTCGCTGGCCGCGCCCGTGCGCCGCCTCGCGGCGCTCGCCGGCGCCATGGGGTTCATCGCCACCGGTGCGGCGGTCACCGGGCATTTCGCCGGCGTGGATCCGGCCATGGCGCGGCTGATCGGGCCGTGGGCGGCGACGGCGACGGCCGGGCTGATCGGCACCTCGGCGCTGATCGGCTATGCCATCGAATCCTTGCGCGCGCGCGGGCGCTTCGCGCCGACCGTGGTGATCGTCGGCGCGACCAACATCGCGCAACGCCTGATCGAGGAAGCGCGCGCGCAGGAGCACGCGCCGTTCGAGATCGTCGGCATCTTCGACGACCGGCTCAGCCGCGTGCCGGCCTCGCTCGCCGAGTTGCCGGTGCTGGGCACGACCGACGATCTCCTGAAGTTCCCGTCCATCGACGCGCTGGACTGGATCGTGGTCGCGATGCCCTGGTCGGCCGAGGACCGCATCGCCGGCCTGCTCGAGCGGCTGCGCACCGTTTCGACCCGCATCCTGCTGGCGCCCGACATGGTGGGCCTGCGCTTCGCCGACGTTGTCGGCGCCCAGCAGGACGGCCCCGCGCTGGTCGAGGTGCTCGGCCGTCCGATGGACGGCGGCCGGCGCCTGGTCAAGGAGCTCGAGGACAAGCTGCTCGGCACGCTCATGACCGTGGCGCTGGCGCCCGTGATGCTGGTGATCGCCGCGCTGGTTCGCCTCGACAGCCCCGGTCCGGCCCTGTTCAAGCAGCGCCGCATCGGCTACGCCGGCAAGGCGTTCGACGTCTACAAATTCCGCACGCTGCGCACCGACATGGCCGACGCCGTGGCGGCGAAGCAGGTGACCGAGGACGACCCGCGCGTCACGCGCATCGGCCACGTGCTGCGCAAGTACAGCCTTGACGAGCTGCCGCAGCTCTTGAACGTGCTGCGCGGCGAGATGTCGCTGATCGGCCCGCGGCCCTTCGCCACGGGCATGGTGCTGGGCAACACCCACGCCCAGGACGTGCTGGTCGAATACGCGCGCCGGCGGCAGATGAAGCCCGGCATGACCGGCTGGTCGCAGGTCAATGGCGGCCACGGCTCGATCACCAGCGAGGCCGACCTGCGCCGCCGCCTCGAGCACGACCTCGAGTACATCAACAACTGGTCGCTGCTGTTCGACGTGGTGATCCTGATGAAGACCGTGGGGGTCGTCCTCGGCGGCCGCGGCGACAAGTCGGCCGCCACGCTGTCGAAGCCGGTGCTGCCGTCGCTGCCCGAGCAGTCGAAGCGCGCGTCATCGCAATCGGAGCACCGTCACGCGGCCTGAGGCCGCGGCCGCAACCGTCGCCCTTGCGCGATCGCAGCCGCCCGCGCCCGCATCGTCGCGCGCGCACGGCCGTGCCGATCACCGCGTTACCCGACGTCGGGGCTCAGACGCCGGTTCGACTCCGCTAGACTGCGCCGACGAGCGCCTTCATCCGCTCGAGATAGGCGTCGCCGGCGCGCTCGATCGTGTAGCGCGCCGTACCCTCTTTCAGCAGTGCCGGGTCGCGGCGCTGCTCGAGCGTGGCCAGCATGGCCGCCGCCAGCGCCTGCGCGTCACCCACGGGTACCAGGCGGCCGAGGCGCCCGCCGCCGAGGATGGCACGCGGGCCGCCCGGACAGTCGGTGCTGACCACCGGCGTGCCGCAGGCCATCGCCTCGACCAGCACGTTGCCGAAGCCCTCGTAGCGCGAGGACGAGACAACGGCGGCGGCGCGCGCGAAGAAGGGCAGCGGGTCGTCGACCACGCCGGGCAGGCGCACCCGGTCGGCCACTCCGAGCGACGCCGCCTCGGCCAGGAGCGCATCGCGCAGCGGGCCGTCGCCGAGCAGGACGAGGCGCGCCGGACGCGCGCCCGCGACGCGGGCGAACGCGGCGATGAGCGTGGCGAAATCCTTGACCGGCGTCATGCGCCCGGCGGCGACGAAGACCGGAACCGGATCGGCGAACCAGGGCTCGGCGACGGGCCGCGCGGCGCGCGCCGCCGTATCGTCGCCGAGCACCGGGTTGGGCAGCACGTCGATGCGCGCCCGCGCGATGCCGCAGAGCGCCGCCAGGTCGTCGGCGATCGCCTCGGTCGGGCAGATGATCGCGGCGGCATGGCGGTAGGCGAGATGCAGGAGGCGCGGCACGACGGCGCGGTCGCGCGGGCCGCGCTCGGCCAGCTCCTGCGACAGCACGGTGTGCTCCGCCACGGCGACGCGCGTCCGCCGGCCGGCGAGTCCTGCCGCCAGGAGCGCGATCGGGCTGTTGTAGGTGATGCCGGAGAGCAGCACGGCGGGCCGGCGCTGGATCAGCACGCGGCGGAGCCGCGGCAGGGCCGCCAGCGTGCGCGGCGCGTCGAGCGCGACGACCTCGACGCCGGGTGCCAATGCATCGACCAGCGCGCCGTCGCGGCGGTCGAGGATCATCAAGGGACGCTCGCCGCGCCGGACGAAATGGTTGGCGAGATTGACGGTGACGCGCTCGGCGCCGCCGGTGCGCAGATGCGGCATGTAGAAGGCGAAACGCCCGGGCTCGGCGCCCGCGTTCATGCCGTCCGCTTCACGAGGCGCAGCGCATGGCCGCGGCAACGCGCGATGTCGAGCGCGAGCGCCGCGGCCCCATAGATGGCCGCGCCGAGGAGCACCTGGAGCACGAGGCCGGCCAGGCCGCCCGGCAGGCTCGAGAAGCGGAGGGCCGCATACATGACCGCGCTGGCAGCCAGCGCCTTGGCCAGTGTCGGCAGGCGCAGCGGCAGCGGGAAGACGCGGCGCGTGACCACGACCATGAGGCCGAGATGCAGCGCCTGGGTCGTGATCATCGCGAGCGCCGCGCCCCAGGCGCCGTGCATGGGCACGAGCACGGCATTGAGCGCGAAGTACAGCAGCACGACCGGCGACACCGCCCAGAACAGCGCCATGGTCCGCTGCGAAAGGAGGAAGGCGTGGTGGAAATAATGCACCGACAATCCGTGCAGCAGCGCGCCGGCGGCGATCCAGGGCAGCAGCATGCGGACTTCGGCGCGCATGGCCTCGCCGACCATGACGTCGCTGATCGCGCCGGCCACGGCCGCCAGGCCGAAGGCGGCCGGCGTCGCCGTGGCCAGCAGCAGGTCCACCGACTGGCCCATGCGCCGCCGCGCCGCCTCGGACCCGCCCTCGGCCAGCGCGGCAAAGGCGAGCGGCGCCGCCGCCGCGCCGACGACGGTGCAGATGGCGAGCAGGCTGCGGTGCGCCAGCGTGACGGCAGCCGCGTAAGGGCCGACGCCGGCTTCGCCAAGGAAATGCGCGATCACGAAGCGGTCGCCGGTGGCAAGGAACGCGTCCTGCACCATGACGACAGCAAGCGGCAGTCCGTAGACCAGGAACGCGCGGATCTCGCCCGGGCCGACGCGCCCGCGGCCGAACCAGAAGCGGCCTCCGACCGAATCGATCGCCATGCAGACGATGAACGACACGGCGAGCCCGGCCATGGCGAGGGCCGCGCCCATGCCGCCGAACAGGTGACCGGCCCCGAGGACGAACGCCAGCGACAGGCCGATGCCGAGGGCGGCCTGGATCGACTGGAACAGCGCGTAGCGCCAGGCGGTGAGCGTGGCACGGTGCAGCTCTAGCACCAGGGTGAAGGCGCCCTGCGCGGTGGCGGCGCCGAGCGTCGCCCACAGGGTCGCGCGCAGGCCCGGGCTCATCGGCGCCGCCAGGACGATCAGCGCGCTCAGGCCGCCGCCGGCGAGTGCAAAGACCAGGAAACAGCGGCGAACCCCCGCGAGGAAAGAGGCCAGCCTTTCCGCGCGCGCAGCCTCGGCATGGAAGCGCGACACGTTCGCACGCAGCCAGAAGAAGGCGATGGACTGGTAGAGATGCAGCGCGGCGGTGGCGAGGCCGTACTGGCCGAACTCCACGTCGCTGAGCAGGCGCGTGAGGGCCGCGACAATGCCGAGGGCGGCCGCCGCCTGCAGCACCGCCGCGACGAGGTAACAGAGGGCGTGGCTCAGCACCATCGCGCGGAATCAGGCGTGGGAGATGGCGGGCGGCACCGGATTGGTCTACTCTGGCGCGGCATTGCGCGGCAAGGGCGAGCACCCCGTCCCGCGGCCCCGCGCGTGAGCGACCGGCACGCATGACCTACATCCCGCACCCGACCGGCCCGTTTAGCGGACCCGCCGCCGATCGCCGGCGCGCGGGCTGGGATCCGGCGGGTGCGCATTGGCGGCCGGGCAACCATGGCGCGACCGCGTCCGGCCGATGGGCTGGCACCGAGGCGGTCCGCATCCCCGAGGCCCTGGCGCCGAAGACCTGGCGCAAGGAGTTCGCCGGCGCCATCCTGCTGCTGGCGGTAATCGCGATGCTGACGCTGTCGGACAGTTTCCTGTTCTGGATCGGCGTCAACTACGCCGCGCCGGGCGGCAACGTCCTGGTCAAGCTGCACCCGAGCACGTATCTGCAGATCCTGGCCTTCCTGGCGGCCACGGTGCCGCTCAATCCCGTCACCTACATGGCGGCGGTCACGCGCGCGCATCCGTCGCTGACGATCCACGGCACCGTCATGGTCCTCACCATGGCCTATTGCACCTGGCGATTCGGCATCAGCGGCGCCGCGTTCATCAACGATTCGCTGCTGATGCCGGTGGTGCTGGCGATGACGCTCTACGCTCTGCCGCTGGCCTGGCGCCGGCGCATCTTCATCGTGGCGATCGCGCTCGTCACCATCGACAGCGCGGTCGGCATCGTCGAGTTCATGACCAAGACCCGACTGATCCCCTATTACATCAACGGCAAGCTGCACGAAGAGCCGCAGTTCCGCGCCACGTCGCTGATGGGCCATCCGCTGAAGAACGCCGCCATCGTCGCCACCTTCCTGTGCGTGCTGCCGGTGTTGCGCGGCCACCGATTCGCCGCCGCGATCGCC
This sequence comes from uncultured Rhodospirillaceae bacterium, assembly GCA_964557415.1. Taxonomy (GTDB): domain Bacteria; phylum Pseudomonadota; class Alphaproteobacteria; order JAEULC01; family JAEULC01; genus JAEULC01. The sequence continues at coordinate 46,298 of CAZLBB010000022.1, read as the reverse complement.
GGCGCGGTGATGGGCGTGTCGCTGCTGGCCTTCGGCAGCCGCACCGCCTTCCTGGTCTGCGGCGCGATCGGCGCCCTGTGGCTGGCGGCCTGGTACATCGGCGCGCTGGCGCGGCGCGAGTTCTCCTACGTCAAGCTGGTCGGCGTCAGCTTCCTGGTGCTGCTCGGCCCGATCGCGGCCGGCCTGGTGCTGCTGGCGCTGGGGCCCGAGTCGCGCATCTTCGAGAACCTGTTCTGGGACACCTCGGCCCAGGCGCGCACGCTGGCCTTCAAGGTATTCGACCGCGTCAGCCTGCCCGAGCTGCTGTTCGGGCTGGGGCCCGAGGGCATCTTGCGTGCCATCGACTATCTGAAGACCTTCACCACGCTGACCGACATCGAGAACTTCTGGGTCCTGCTGCTGCTGAATTTCGGGCTGATCAACTGGCTGCTGTTCATCTTCAGCTTCGGCAGCCTGATCCTGCACATGCTGCGCGGCGCGCCGGTGCCGGTGAAGATCGCGGTGATCGTCTTCCTGGTCATGGCGTCGAGCAACAACTCGCTGGCGGTCAAGGACAACAGCCTGTGCCTGCTGATGCTCCTGGTGATCGGCGCCAACGCCTACGCCCGGCTGGCCGAGCGCCGCTACAGCCCGAGCCCCTCCTACAATCCGAGAGATGCCAGCGCGCCCGGCTCGAACTCGCGCCGCGGATTGGCGGGATCGCGCGGCACGATGGCGCCGTCGCCCAGGTAGTCGACGCTGCCGCGGGCGGTGGCGATGCCGAACAGGTCGGCATAGTCCCAGATCGACCAGCCGATGCCGTGCTTCTCGAGCGCGCCGCGCACGTCGGCGAGCCAGCGATAGCGCGACGAGGCGTCGATCCTGACCCTCAGCACGCCGAACTCCGTGCACATCAGCCGTACGCCCGACCGCGCCGCCCAGGCGGCGGCGACGGCGACGCGCCGCTCGATCGTCTCCGCCGTCCACGGCTTGTCGATGTACTCGCGCACCAGCTTCTCCGCCGCGGCCCGTTGCGGCCCGAGGCGGATCGCGGCCGTCGCCAGCGACATCCCGGTCGAGGGATAGACGACGCGGCCGACCAGCGCGCCCGGCTCCTTGGTGAACGGCTCCCAGCCGGCGCCGAAATGGCTCACCAGGTACGGCTCGTAGAAGTGGAACACGAAGAAGGAATCGGGATCGCGGATGACGCCGGTGCGCTCGATGTAGTCGATGCTGGATCCGCCGATGCCGGCCAGCGCCAGCATGCGCCTGGGATCCTCGGCCCGGATCGCCTGCACCACGGATTGCTGCAGCTGATGCCAGCGCTGCGCGCCGCGCACGTAGTATTGCGGCTCGTTCATGACCGCGAAGATCACGCGATCGGCCGGCAGGGCGGCGTAGCGGCGCGCGAGGCCGCGCCAGAACGCGAGATACGCGTCCTGAAACGGACGCCTGAGCTCGATCTGGTCGCGCGTGTTCTCGCGCGCGTGAAAGCTGACGATGACGGCGAGCCCGGCGTCCAGCAGCATCGCCAGGGCGGCATCGAGCCGCGCGAGCTGCGGCGGCAGCGCCGGGTCGGGCGGCGCCCAGCCGAGGAACTCGGGGTCGACGGGCAGGCGCACGTGGTCGAAGCCGGCGGCGCGGATCAGCCGCGCATCCACCGGTGCGATCGGCTGGCGCCCGTCCCAGCTCAGCCAATGGCTGAGGTTGACGCCGCGGCGCGGCAAGGTGCCAGCGCCTTGCGCCTGCGCCGCGCCCCGCAGGCCAAGCGACAGCGCCGCCGCGCCGGCGCCCATGAGCACCGCGCGCCGCCGCGGTGTTGCCGGTCCGTGGTTCATCGGAACGGAAGGCCGCTACGGCGTGCCGGTGATCGCGCTGGTGCCGAGCTGGCGCATGTCGTAGTTGGCCGAGAAGCCGGCCGACATCGTCCACGGCATGACCTGCTTGAAGTACTGGTCGACCCACAGGTTGACATTGGCGATGCCCTTGCGCGGAACGAAGATCATGTCGCCGGCCTGCACCGGCACGTCCTGCGCCCGGTCGCCCTCGTCCAGAAGCTTGGCCATGTCGACGTTGCGCAGCATCGGCCGTCCGTCGGGCGAGCGGCGCAGCAGCACCACGCTATCGAAAGCGGCGGTGGTGCGGAACCCGCCGGCGGTCAGCACGGCCTCGGCCACGCCGATGCGGCCGGAGATGTTGACCACGCCGGGCGTGGCGACCTCGCCGCCGACGAACACGCGGTTCGACGCGAAGGAGCGCGGAATGACGGTCACGTCGGGCCGCTGCAGCTCGACGCTGAACCGCTGCTCGAGCTCCTTCCCCAGCCCCGTCGGCGTCTTGCCTTCGGCGACGAGCGTGCCGATCAGCGACATGCTGATGCGCCCATCCGGCGCGATCACCACGCGGTCGCTGAGCTCGGGGTTGTAGAGCAGCTTGACGTCGATCTCGTCGCCGGGGCGGAGGCGGTATTCGTCGACCATGTCGGTCCAGGGCGCGAACGCCTGCGGCGGATGCTGCGCGTCGTCCGGCCGGCCGATGACGCCGCACGCGGCCAGGCTCAGCGCCGCCCATAGGACGACGCCGGCAGAAGTCGCACGGTGCTGGCGCGACATCCCCATGTGGGACCCGTCGATGACCCTGGCCCTGATACCCACTTTTTGGATATATAGCGTAGGCCTGGAAGGTTATCCACAAGATATGGCACAGGAAAGGCCGCGAAGTTAATCCCGCCACCAACCCCGGGGCCATGCGGCGATGAACGACTTGGTCAAGCCCGCGACGCGCTCGCGCAACAGGTCGGCCTCGGGGAACAGGAAGCGCAGTTCGCGCCCGGTCAAGAGGTTGATCTCCTCGACGGCGCGGCGGGCGTCGCCGACCGTGCCGGTGTTCAAGTGCTCGTAGCCCTGGCGGGGCAGATGCGGGATCACGGCCGCGCGCCACGGCGCCGGCAGCCAATGCACCAGGGGCAGCGCGAAATGCGGCTCGACCGGAAAGCCGAAGGCGGGCGTCTGCACCCAGCCATGGGCGGCCAGTCGGCGCATCTCGCCCGCCGCGCGCTCGATGTCGGCCCAGCCGCCAACATGCTCGATCACCGAGTTGGAGAGCACGAGGTCGAAGGCGCCGTCGCGCCAGTGCTTCAGGTCGCGTGCGTCGCCGGCGACGATCTCGAACGCCATGCTGCCATGCGACGCGGACGGCGTCGGATCGGGCGCGATATTGACCATGGTCACATCAGCCGCGGCGTCGACGTCGAGGGTGCGCCAGAAGCCCGGCGCGCCGCCGATATCGATGATCCGAAGGCGCCGGCCCTGCCTGGTCTCGACGTCGCGCGCCAGCCGCGACAGTCCTTGGGCCAGCAGCCGGTTGCGGCGGCTGCGAAAGGCTGCGCTTACCTGGTCGAACATGACGGAGGGCGGAAAACCATGGCGTCGCGGCAGTCTTACCGGCCTTTGCCGGATGCGTCCATGCTCCCATCTCTTCATCGGATGTATACCGTTATGCCCCTCTATTGCCGGCGTAACGGAACGAGGATCGCATGAGGCACCGGTTCCGCAGGATTTGTCGCGCGCTGACGGTCCCGGCTGTCGGCGCGTTGTGTGCTGTCAGCGACGGTGCGCCCGCCGCGGCGCAGACGCCGTTTCCCAGCTATGCCTATATCGTCGGCCGCGCCAACGGGTTGGACCTGGTCTCGAACTCCGAGCTGCCGGGGCCGGACGGCAGGCCGGACGGATGGATCCGCCTGCTGCTGCGCTCGCCCGGCTATTACATCGCCGAGGCGACCGGCAAGCTCGATCAGGTGGGAAACGGCATTCCGGCGGTGAACGCGACTCCCAACGGCAACCGGGTCGTGTCCAACGGCACCGATCTGCCGGCCAATCCGTCACTCGGCGGTCCCGCCGGCCCCGCCGCGGTCGGCGGCCAAGTGACCTTCGGCGGCGTCAGCGGCGGCCGCAGCGGCTTCGTGCCCGGCGTCAGCGGTTACTACCTGAAGTCCATGACGCTGCGGCACAAGACGATCCCGGGCCTGCGCTGGGATACGATCCCCGGCAACACCTACCCGCTGCTGATGCTGGCGGACGAGAACGGCACGGTGAATTCGCCGACCGGCAGCGTCGCCGGCTACAACCTGTCGATCGAGCGCAAGCTCGACATGTACGTCGCCGATCCCGGCCATATCGGCTGGCGCGTCGCCGGCTTCGTGCTGGATATCGAGACGCTGGATGGCCGGCTGACGCTCGACGTGCAGCCCTACAACATCTACGAAGCCAATTACCTGTACTGAGATGACCCGTCCCGAAATCAGGCGCGGCGCGGACATCGGGGGCAGGCGCGTCCTCGTCATCGTCGAGAACCTGCCGGTGCCGCCGGACCGGCGCGTCTGGCAGGAATGCCAGGCCCTGCGCGATGCCGGCTGCGAGGTCTCGGTGATCTGCCCGAAGGGCCGCGGCTACGACAAGGGCCACGAGGTGATCGACGGCGTCCACATCTACCGGCACTGGCTGCCGCTCGACGCCAGTGGCATCGCGGGCTTCGTGCTGGAATACGCCACGGCGCTCGTCTGCCAGGTCTGGCTTGCGTGGCGCATCTTCCTGACCCGCGGCTTCGACGTGATCCAGGCGTGCAATCCGCCCGATTCGATCTGGATCGTCGCCTGGCCGTTCCGCGTGCTGTTCGGGCGCAAGTTCGTGTTCGACCATCACGACCCGTTCGCCGAGCTGTTCCAGGTCAAGTTTCCGCGCCGGCAGGCGATCCACCGGCTGACGCTGCTGTTCGAGCGCATGTCGATCCGTTCGGCCGACATGGTGGTCACCACGAGCGAGGCGCTGCGCCGCATCGCGGTCGAGCGCTGCGGCAAGCCGGCCGACCGCGTGCACCTGGTGCGCAGCTGCCCCGACCTGCAGAAGATGCGCCGCGTGGCAGCCGACCCGCGGCTGCGCAAGGGCGCGGCCAGGGTCGTGGTCTATATCGGCATCATGGGCTCGCAGGACGGCGTCGACCTGCTGCTGCGGGCCGCGCATGAGGCGGTGCATCGGCGCCAGCGCCGCGACCTGCATTTCCTGCTGGTCGGCGACGGGCCGGAATACGACAGGCTGCGGGCGCTGGCGCGCGAACTCGAACTCGCCGAGCACGTCACCTTCACCGGCTTTCTGCGCGGCGAGGCGCTGCTGACCGCCTTGTCCTCGGCCGATATCGGCGCCTGCCCCGATCCGTGGAACGGCTTCAACGACAAGCTGACCATGAACAAGGTGCTGGAATACATGGCGGTCGAGCTGCCCACGGTCATGTTCGACCTGACCGAGGGCCGCGAGATCGCCGGCGATGCCGCGGTCTATGCCGGGCGCGGCAACGACCCGTCCGCGCTGGCCGATGCGATGCTGGCGCTGATCGACGATCCCGTGCGCTGCCAGGCGATGGGCGAAGCGGCGCGCCGGCGCGTCGAGCGGTCGTTCGATTGGAAGGACCATAAGCGGGTCTACCTGGACGCCTACGCGTCCCTGTGGCGCTAGCGGCGGTACCGGGCCATGTGCGGCATCGCCGGCTGGATCGCGCGCAAGGATATCGGCCTCGCCGATTCGACCGCGCAGGCGATGATCGACGTCATGCGCCATCGCGGGCCGGATGGCGACGGGCTGCACTATGCGGACGCGCGATCCGGCTGGCGCGTCGGTTTCGGCCATCTGCGCCTGGCGATCATCGACCTGGCCGGCGGCGCGCAGCCGATGCTGGCCGAGGACGGCACGTCCGTCACCTTCAACGGCGAGATCTATAACTACCGCGAGCTGAAGCGGGAGCTGCAGGCAGCGGGCGTCAGGTTCCGCACCAACAGCGACACGGAGATCCTGCTCGAGGGCTATCGCCATTGGGGCGACCGCTTCGTCGAGCGCCTGGCGGGCATGTTCGCCTTCGCGCTGTGGGACCCGGTGCGCGAGCGGCTGCTGGTGGTGCGCGACCGCTTCGGCAAGAAGCCGATCTTCCTCCATCGCCGCGACGGACTCGTCGCCTTCGCGTCGGAGATCAAGGCGCTGCTGGCGCTGCCCGGGGTCGAGCGCCGGCTCGACCACGAGGCGCTCGGGCTCTACTTCGCGTTCCGCTACGTGCCGGGCCCGCGCACGCTGTTCCGCGACATCGTCAAGCTTGGCGCCGGCCAGATGCTGGTCTGGGAAGGGGGGCGCGAGACGGTCACCACCTGGTACACGCCGCCCGATGCCGCGCCGGTGCTGGGCACGGCGAGTGGCGATCCGCTGCCCGAGTTCGAGCGCCTGCTCGACCAGGCGGTGACGCGGCGGCTGGTGGCGGACGTGCCGCTCGGTGCCTTCCTCTCGGGCGGGCTCGATTCGTCGACCGTGGTCGCGCTGATGTCGCGGCGCACCGGGCGGCCGGTCTCGACCTACTCGATCGGCTTCGCGGAGGCCCGGTACAGCGAGCTGCCGCACGCCAAACTCGTGGCCGGGCAACTCGGCTGCGAGCATCACCCGGTGCTGTTCTCGACCCGCGAGCTGATCGACGGGCTGGTCGACGCCACGCGCTTCCGCGACGCGCCGGTCAGCGAGCCGGCCGACCTGCCGATTCTGCTCTTGAGCCGCATGGCGGTGACGACGCTGAAGGTCGTGCTGACCGGCGAGGGATCGGACGAGATCCTCGCCGGCTATCCCAAGCATGCCTACGACCGCTACGCGTCGCTCTACCAGTCGCTCGTGCCGGGCGGCGTGCACGACATGCTCGTCGAGCCGCTGCTGCGCGCGCTGCCCTATGGCTTCCGCCGCATCAAGACCGCGGCGGCGAGCCTGGGCGAGCGCGACTTCACCGAGCGCATGATCCGCTGGTTCGGCGCGCTGTCGGCCAAGGAACAGGCCGAGCTCTCCACGGTCGCGCGGCCGCGCTACGCCATTCCGCACGACGATCCGGCCAACGGCGCGCTGCGACGCATCCTCGCCTTCGACCAGACCGTGTGGCTGCCGGACAACCTGCTGGAGCGCGGCGACCGCATGACCATGGGCGCGTCGCTGGAGTCGCGCATGCCGTTCCTCGACCACGACCTGGCCGCGTTCGCGTCGACCTTGCCCGATTCCTGGCGCCTGCGCGGACTGACGGGCAAGTGGATCCTGCGCCGCGTGGCGGAGAAGATCCTGCCGCGCAGCATCATCGAGCGCCCGAAATCGGGCTTCCGCATGCCCGTCAACGAATGGTTCCGCAACGAGATGCGGCCATTCCTCACCGACATGCTCGGGCCCGGCGCCGCGACGCGCCCGTTCTATCGCCCCGGCCGGCTCGACGCGGTGCTGGACGAGCACCTGTCGGGCAAGCAGAACCACGAGAAGCTCGTGTGGCAGATGCTGGTGCTGGAGCTGTTCCAGCGCGAGTACAGGCCGGCGGCTTGATTCGCTCGCCCGCGGCAGGCGGGAGAGAATCAAGCCACGCCGATCGCGCGATACATCGCCGCGACGGCGTCGGCGGTGCGGTCGATGGTGAACATCGCCTCGAAACGCGCGCGCGCGTTGGCCGCCAGGCGCGCGCGCAAGGCCGCGTCGTCGAGCAGTCGACCGATCGCGTCGGCGAGCGCGGCGACGTCGCCGGGCGGAACCAGAAGGCCGGTCTCGCCGTCGACGATGGCGTCGGCGATGGCGCCGACCGGCGTGGCGATGACGGCAGCGCCGCCGGCCATCGCCTCGAGAATCGCGACCGGCAGGCCCTCGAGGCGCGACGGCAGCACGAACAGGTCGGATGCGGCCAGGAGCGCCCTGACCTCCGCGGCGTCCCGCCAGCCCGGCAGCGCGATGCGATCGGCGAGGCCGAGCGAGGCGACCTCGGCGCGGTAGTGCTCGACCGGGCCGTTGCCGGCGAGCGTCGCGGTCCAGGCGCGGGCGCGCAGCGCGGGCGTCGCCAGCGCGGCGATCAGCTCGGGCGTGCCCTTGCGCGGTCCCAGCTCGCCCAGCATCAGGAGCCGCGGCGCCGTTCCGGCCGCGGCGGGTTCGCGCGGCCGATCGGGCCGCGGCACGCCGTTGTGGATCAGCACGACGCGCACCGGATCGAGCCCCAGCTCCCCGACGACGAAACCGCGCCAGAAGCCGCCGATCACCACGACGCGCTCGCAGCGCTTGAGGGTCGCGACGAGCGCGCGCTGGTACCACCGCGGCAGCCCGCGGTAGTAGATGTGGAAGTCGGAGCCGTGCATGTGCATGACGGTGCGCAGGCCCAGCGTCGTCGCGACCAGCGCCAGGAACAGCTTGCGCACGGCGCTGCCGTAGTGCGCCATGTGGATGTGCAGCAGGTCGACGCGCCCGCCGAGCCGGGCCGCGATCACCTGCGCGATGCTGCCGGCGAAATGGAAGGGCATCAGCCAGAACGGGCCCGGACCGTAGGTATCGACGATGCCGAAGCCGACGCCGGGCAGGCGCGCCGGCAGCGCCTCCACCAGGTAGTTGACGAGGCTGGTCATGCCGCCTTTGCCGCGCCGCCCGCCCGGCGTGGCCATCAGGACGCGCATGCTACAGCCGCCGGTACAGGAACTCGGGGATGTGGAAGCGGCGGCGGTTGAGGACCACGCCGACGACCGGGCCGCCGACCTCGGCGATGCGGTCGCGCAGGTTCTGCGCCACCGGCGCGCGGGTGGATTCGGCCGCGACAACCAGCACCACGGCATCCATCTGGCTCGCCAGCATGACGGGATCGAACGACTCCGAGATGGAGGGGCAGTCGATGACCACCAGCTCGAATTCCCGGCGCATCCGCTCCCAGAACTCGGCCATGCCCGGCGGTTCCTCGCCGGGCGGCTTGGCGGCTTCGTGCCGCTCGGAGACGAAGAGCGAGGAGTTGCGCACGCGGTGGAAGCGCAGCCACGTGGCCACGCCGTCGGCGTCGTCGCCCGGCCCTTCCGGCCGCTCCACCGGCAGCCCCAGCTCGATCGACGGGATCTCGGCGAGTCCCGAGATCTGCCCGCGCTCGGTCGCCCGGCGCAGCTGGCCGTTGAGGGGCATGGCGAGATCCATCAACAGCACGCGGTCGTGCGCGCGCGACGCGGCCACGAGCGCGAAGTCGCGCGCGATCGTCGAGGTGCCGTCGCCGCGGTTGGCCGACACGAACAGGACGCGCACGAATCCCAGCTTGCGTCCGCGCGCCTTGACCGATCGATAGGTGAGATAGAGCAGCTTCAGCGCCTCCTGCGCCGTCAGCACCTCGGGCCCGTCCGGCGCGCCGCGCTGCGGCGGCGGGCTGGCATCGGCGGGCGGCAGGTCGAAGTCGACCGTCATGCCTCCGGCTCCGGATCGCCGCGATTCCAGAACCGCCGCCCGATGCGCGCGCCGTGCACATGGCCGCGCAGCGCGCCGCCGCGCTGCGGCACGGCCAGCAGCACCGGCAGGCCGAGCGAGCGCTCGACATCCTCGGGCGTCAGGTAGGTCTGGCGCATCTGCGCCACGACGAAGGCCGTCGCCAGCGCCGCCAGCAGGCCGAGGAACACCGAAGCCGCGAGGATCGGCAGGCGCAGGCTCGAGCCGACGCTGGGCGGCTCGGCCGAGGCGATCACGCGCACGTTGTTGGCGCTCTTGTTGCGGTCGAACTCCTCGGTGATCTTGGCCTCTTCCAGCCGCGTCGTGTAGGTGCGGTAGCTGTCCTCCAGCAGCGTGCGCTCGCGGTCGAGCGCGCGGAACGTCTGGTCCTGCTGCGCCAGGGCGGCGATGCGCTCGCGGATCTTGCGGATATTGCTTTCGATCTCGCCCTTGCGCGCGCGCGATCCCTGCAGCTCGGCCTCCAGCCGCGCCAGGTCGCGCTCCAGATCGTCGAGCACGAGGTTGCGCCCGTAGCGCGTGCTGTCGCCGGCGCGCGGCTCGTCCGTCTGCAGGAATTCGCGCGCCTGGGCGATCTGCGCGTTTATGTCGGCGATCACGCGCGAGCTTTCCTTGTACTTGGTCAGGAGGTCGCGCCGGCGCAGCTCGAGCCCCATCAGCGTGGCCCGCGCCGAGTCGAGCGACTGCGTGCGCGTGTTCTCGTTCGACAGCAGGATCTGCGCCGGAGTCTGGGCGATCTGGCGCTTGAGGCCCTGCACCTGCGCCTCGAAGCCGTGGATGCGCTCGTCGAGCTGAAGCTGCGCGTTCACCTGCTCGGATTCCTGGCGCAGCAGCAGGTTGGTCTGCTCCTCGATGTTGGCGATCTTGTTCTTGTCGCGGAACTCGTGCAGGCGCTGCTCGGCTTCCTTGAGGCGCTGGGCGTACTGGTCGCGCTGCTCCTGGATCACGCCCGAACGGGTCTGGCTGAACACCTCGCGCCGCTTCTCCATGTAGAAGCGGACCAGCAGGTTCAGCGCCTCGGCGGCGATGTTCGGGTCGGCGTGGCGATAGGCAAGCTGGATCACGCTCGAGCCCTGCACCGGCGTCAGCTTCAGGTCCTTCTCGAAGCGGTCGACCGCGAGGTCGACGGCGCGCGGGCGGCGCTTGCCGTTGCCGGGCACGCTGCCCGTGTCGCGGATCGACGGGTACAGCTCCTCGAGGCCGATCGTGCGGATCACCTCGGCCTTCAGCTCGCGGCTGCCGAGGATCTCGAGCTCGGCCTTGACGATCTGCTCGCGGTCGAAGCTCAAGCCCGGCACCGCCTCGCCGACCTCGGGCCGCAGCACGTATTCGCGGCCGAGCAGGACCAGCAGGCGCGCCTCGGCCTCGTAGGTGGTCCTGGCCAGGAAGGCCGCGCCGATGCCGAGCAGCACCGGCACGAGAAAGGCCGTGAAGATGGCCCAGCGGTCGAAGAACACAACCGTCAGCACGTCGCGCAGGGTGAAGTGCGGCGTCGTGAACGGCCCCTCCGACGCGGCGCCGCGCGGCGCCTCGACGATGACGTCGCCTTCCTCGGTCAAGCTGGCCATTCTGGTTCCGGCCCTGCCTGCGACAAGTGCCCCGGTTGCCCCGAATCAACGTGATCTTGCGATCACGATACCCCAGTATCACAATATATAGGCTTCCGGCCCAAATCGCGACGGCAAACTCCCGAAAACCCGGGGATGGGGCCGGCGTTCCTCGACAGCGGGGACGTGCCGGTGCCATGGTAGCCGCCCTTCGATCGGGCGGCAGGGGGACAAGCATGAGCCGCGAGGCCGCGATCGCGCGTGCCGAGGCCTATTTCGACGGCGGCGGGTTCGAGGCCGATCTCGCCCGCCGCGTCGCCATTCCGACCGAGAGCCAGCGCGACGACCGCGGCGACGCGTTCCAGCGCTACCTCGATCTTGAGATGCGCGGCCGGCTGGAGGCGATGGGCTTCGCCTGCCGCGTGCTGGCGAACCCGACCGGTCGCGGCGGGCCCTTCCTCGTGGCCGAGCGCATCGAGGACAAGGCGCGGCCGACGGTGCTCTCCTACGGCCACGCCGACGTGATTCGCGGCCAGGACGAGCAGTGGCGCGCCGGCCTGTCGCCCTGGAAGCTCACGCGCGAGGGCGACCGCTGGTACGGGCGCGGCACCGCCGACAACAAGGGCCAGCACTCGATCAACCTGGGGGCGCTGGAAGCGGCGCTCGCCGTGCGCGGACGCCTCGGTTTCAATCTCAAGCTGCTGCTCGAGACCGGCGAGGAGATCGGCTCGCCGGGCCTGCGCGAGGTCTGCGCCGGGAACAAGGCGGCGCTCGCGGCCGACGTGCTGATCGCCTCGGACGGACCGCGGGTCAAGCCGGAGCGGCCGACCGTGTTCCTCGGTTCGCGCGGCGTGTTCAATTTCGACATGACGCTGGAGCTGCGCTCCGGCGGGCATCACTCCGGCAACTGGGGCGGGCTGCTGGCGAACCCGGGGATCGTGCTGGCGCACGCCATCGCGTCGATCGCCGGGCCCAAGGGCGAGATTCGCGTCCAGGGCTGGCGGCCCAAGCCGATCTCCAACGCGGTGCGCGAGGCGCTCGCCGACATCGAGATCGACGGCGGCGCCGACGGACCTGCGATCGACGCCGATTGGGGCGAGCCGGGACTGACGCCGGCCGAGCGGGTCTATGGCTGGAACAGCTTCGAGGTGCTGGCGTTCCGCACCGGCAACCCCGACGCGCCGGTCAACGCCATCCCGCCGCGCGCGACCGCGCATTGCCAGCTGCGTTTCGTCGTCGGCACCAGGCCCGAGAACATCCTGCCGGCCCTGCGCCGCCATCTCGACGCGGCCGGCTTCAGGCAGATCAGGCTCGCGCCCGCGCGCCAGGACAGCTTCCCGGCGACGCGGCTGGAGCCGGATCATCCCTGGGTCCGCTTCGCCGTCGCGTCGATCGCCGCGACCACGCGCAAGAAGCCGGCCGTGCTGCCCAATCTCGGCGGCTCGCTGCCGAACGACGTGTTCGCCGACCTGCTCGGCCTGCCGACCGTCTGGGTGCCGCATTCCTATGCCGCCTGCTCGCAGCACGCGCCGAACGAGCATCTGCTCGCGCCGGTCGCGCGCGAGGCGCTCCGCGCCATGGCCGGCCTGTTCTGGGATCTCGGTGAAATGAAGTTTCCAATGGAGGAAAGCGTCCGATGACCGAAGCATGCGATCTCGCCGCCGTCGAAGCGCGCCGGCTGATCGGCACCAAGAAATTGTCGCCCGTCGAGCTGCTCGAGTCGTGCCTGAAGCGCATCGAGCGCGTGAATCCGCGCGTCAACGCGGTCGTGGCCATGTGCGTCGACCGCGCCAAGGCCGAGGCCAAGGCGGCGGAGCAGGCGGTGATGCGCGGCAACGCGCTGGGCGTGCTGCACGGGCTGCCGCTGGGCGTGAAGGACCTCGAGGAAACCGAGGGCCTGGTCACGGCCAAGGGCTCGCCGATCTTCAAGGACTACGTGCCGAACAAGGACGAGCGCAACGTCGCCGCCTGCCGCGCGGCCGGCGCGATCGTGCTGGGCAAGACCAACACGCCCGAGTTCGGCGCCGGCGCCAACACGACCAACAAGGTGTACGGCCCGTCGCGCAACCCGTTCGATCCCGCGCGCATCTGCGGCGGCTCTTCGGGCGGCTCGGCCGTGGCGCTGGCCACCGGCATGCTGCCGATCTGCACCGGCTCGGATACCGGCGGCAGCTTGCGCATCCCCGCCGCCTTCTGCGGCGTGGTCGGCTTCCGCACCTCGCCCGGCCTGGTGCCGGTCGAGCTGAGGCCGCTCGGCTGGACCAACCTGTCGGTGCGCGGGCCGATGGGGCGCGACACGGCCGACGCGGCGCTGCTGCTGGCGGCCCTGTCGGCCTTCGACGCGCGCGACCCGCATTCGCATCCGATCGACCCGGCCTCGTTCCGCGTGCCCGCGCCGGTCGACCTGTCGTCGCTGCGGGTCGGCTACAGCGTCGATTTCGGCGGCGTGGCCAAGATCGACAAGCGGCTGCGCGAGACCTTCGCCAGACGCATCAGGCAGATCGCGCCGGTGTTCCAGTCCTGCGTCGAGCTGCATCCCGACATGCGGGACGCCGACGAGTGCTTCGAGGTGATCCGCGCGCAGAACTTCCTCGCCGCGCATCTCGAGAAATACCGCACCAAGCGCGACATGCTCGGCCCCAACGTGGTCGCCAATGTCGAGCAGGGGCTGAACCAGTCGGCCGAGGACGTGGCGCGCGCCCATGCGCGGCAGACGCAGATCTTCCGCGCCTACCAGGCGCTCTACGACAAGGTCGACATCATGATCTATCCGACCGTGTCGGTGCCGCCCTTCCCGGTCGAGAAGCTGTACATGGACGAGATCGACGGCGAGAAGCTGCGTACCTATTTCCACTGGCTGGCGCCGACCTACCTGATCACGCTGACCGGCAATCCCGCCATCTCGATCCCCTGCGGCCTGGAGCCGACCGGCACGCCGTTCCACCTGCAGCTGGTCGGCCCGCACCAGGGCGACTTCCGCACGCTGTCGATCGCGCACGCGCTGGAGACGCACCTGCAGGGCGACAGGGAAACGGCGCGCCCGGTGCCGGACTTGAAGAAGCTGGCGGCATAGACGCCATGCCGCGCATCCTCATCGGCCAGATCAAGCACGAGACCAACACGTTCAGCCGGGTTCCGACCGACCTCGACTCCTATCGCCGGCGCCTGCTGGCGGTCGGCGACGAGATCGCGCCGCGCCTCGCGCACACGCGCACCGAGCTCGCGGGCTTCATGGCGGCGGGCAAGCGATGGGGCTGGGAGATCGTCCCGACCATCGCCGCCGACGCGACGCCGGCGGGCAAGGTGACGGCGGCGACCTGGGCCAGGCTCTCGGGCGCGGTGATCGAGGGGCTGGAGCGCGCCGGCAAGGTCGACGGCGTGCTGCTGTCGCTGCACGGCGCCATGGTGACCGAGGACCAGGACGACGCCGAGGGCGACCTGCTGGCGCGCATCCGCCAGCGTGTCGGCCCGGGTGTGCCGGTGATGGCCACGCTCGACCTGCATGCCAACGTCACCGACGCCATGGCGGCGAACGCCAACGTGCTGATCTCGTACCGCACCTACCCGCATGTCGACCACATCGAGCGCGCCGAGCAGGCGGCCGGGCTGATGCGGCGCACGCTGGCGGGCGAGATCCGCCCGCTCTCGGCGGTGGCGCGGCGCGCGACCTTGGACGGCGTCGACCACGGCCGCACGCATGCCGATCCGAACGACGCCGGGCCGATGGACCGGATCCTGGCGCGCGCCGGGTCGCTGGAGGGCAGGGACGGTGTGCTGGCGGTCAGCGTGCAGGCGGGCTTCGGCTGGGCCGACATCCACGACGCCGGACCGTCGGTCGCGGTCGCCGCGAACGGCGACGCGGCGCGCGCCCGCGCCGTCGCAACCGAGCTGATGGACGCGGTGTGGCAGACGCGCGGCCAGGAGACGGTCGAGCGCCACGGAATCGACGTCGTGATGCGCGAGGCCGCAAAGGTCGGCGGCGACAAGCCGCTGGTGATCGCCGACTTCACCGACAATCCGGGCGGCGGCGGCTATGGCGACGCGACCCGCCTGCTCGCGGCGATGATCGCGGCGAAGCTGCCCGACGCCGCCGTGCACGCGATCAACGATCCCGACGCCGTGCAGATCGGGCAGAAGGCCGGCAGGGGCGCGCAAGTGACACTCGCGCTTGGCGGCAAGATCGACCCGGTATTCGGCGCGCCGCTCCAGGTCAGCGGCACGGTCGTCAACCTGACCGACGGCAGCTTCGTCAACGACGGCCCGATGTCCAAGGGGCTGAAGCTGTCGCACGGGCCGACCATGGTGCTGAAGATCGGCGGCATCGACGTGATCGTCACCTCGAACCGGCTGCAGACAACCGACCTGCAGGCCTTCCTGTCGCAGGGCATCGACCCGTGCAGGAAGGCGGTGGTGGTGGTGAAGTCGGCGCAGCATTTCCGCGCCGCCTTCCAGCCGATCGCGCGCAAGGTGATGCTCGCGGACTCGGGCGCGCTGTGCTCGCCCGACTACCGGCGCTTCGCCTACAAGAAGCTGCGCCGCCCGATCTGGCCGCTGGACAACGCCTGAGCCAGAAGAAACCACCAAGACACCAAGACACCAAGATATTCAAAGCGGCCTTCGGCCGCCCGAACCTTCTTTCTTGGTGTCTTGGTGGTTCTCTCAAGGGAACGGCCGGATCGCTCAAAGAGCGACCCGGCCGTTTTGCGGCTACGGAGGGGACGTAGCCTTCGTCGCGTCAGGCCTGCGGCTGCGGCGCGGGGTTCTCGCCGCGGCGGCGGCGATCGGCCATGAACTGGTCGAACTCGGCCTTGTCCTTGGCGTGGCGCAGGCGCTCGAGGAACTCGCGGAACTCCTTCTGCTCCTCCTCCAGGCGCTTCAGCGTCTCGCTGCGGTACTCGTCGAAGGCCCAGTTGCCGCTCGACTGGTAGCGGTCGCCGCCGCGCCAGTGCCGCGTCACGTCCTCGACCTTGTCCTTGAACTCGCGCTGCCAGCGCTCACGGTTTCTCCAGCATCCCATGCGTCCACTCCCGATCAAGAAGGCCAGCATCGCCAGCCCGAAAGGCCACCAGAACACGAAGCCGAGGATCATCAGCGTGATCCATGCCGGCTTGCCGATCTCGTCCAGCTTTGCCGCGATGCCCATTTCCGCGACCCCAAGTGAATGTTACTAACATTCACATTATTGGGGCGGCCGTCCGGCTTGTCAAGGGAAAGCGGTTCACGCGCCGCCGCGGTCGCCGAGCCCCAGACCCTGCAGGTAGATCAGCACGCCGGCCTCGAGCAGCTCCTCCGGCGTCATCGGCAGCTTGCGCCTTCCGGGATCGCCGCGGCCGAACAGCGAGGCGATGCCGTGCGCCAGCGACCAGACATGCAGGCTGACCATCGAGGCGGGCGGCCTTCCTTCCTTCGGCAGCAGGGCGCAGATCGCCTCGGACGCCGCGCGCAGCACCGCGTAGGCGCGCTCGCCGGCCTCGCGCAGCTCGGCGCTGGCGTCGGGCGGCAGGCCGGCCTCGAACATGGCGGCGTAGTAGGCCGGCTCGCTGCGGGCGAAGGCGAGATAGGCGCGACCGACGTCCTCGAACGCCTTGAGCGGCTCGGGCCTGCCGTCGTTCCAGGCCGCGGTCAGCATCGCCTCGAAGCGCTCGAAGCCCTGGCGCGCGACCTCGGCCATCAGCGCGTCGCGGTCGCGGAAATGGCGATAGGGCGCGGCCGGGCTGACGCCGGCGGCGCGCGCCGCCTCGGCGAAGGTGACGCCGCCGAGCCCCTTCTCCCCGATCAGGTTGAGGGCCGCCTTGATCAGCGCCTCGCGCAGGTTGCCATGATGGTAGCCGCGCCGTTCGTGCCAGCTCATGTGAAGAGGTTTTACATCAGACCGGGAGCGGTACCTAGCGAATATGCCCCTGTCTGATGTGCCCCTATCGAATGTGCCACGGCTCCGTCAGCGGCTTGGCGCCGTTGAGCTCGGCATAGCCCGCGCCGGTCGTGCCCGCGGGCAGCGGACCGAAATAGCGGGCGTCGACCGGCAGGGACGCGGGTTGCCAGCGCACGTCGCAGCTCAGGCGCACGCGGCCGACGGGCGAATGGTTGTCGAGCGCGCCGTGGATCGTGAACATGCCGAACAGCGCCAGGTCGCCGGCCTGGAAGTCGGCGGTCAGCAGGCGCGTGCCGCGCTGGCGGGCGAAGTCGACCGGGTGGATGCCGAGATCGGCGCGCCGCGGCGCGTCGCGCACCACGTCGAAGCCGCGTGTCTGTTCCACAAGGTCGGCGAAGCGGTGCGAGTTCTCGACCACCACGACCGGCCCGTCCGTGACCGGCACGTCGCCGATCGGGATCCACACCGTGCAGACGCGCTCATGCGCGCGGGTGAAGAACGGGTAGTCGCAATGCAGGCCGGTCGCGCGCCCGACCGGGCCGGCGCGCAGGTAGAGGAAGTCGAACGGAAGCGCCGGTTCGCCGAACACATTTTCCATGATCGCGGCGAGGCGCGGCCCGTGGCTGACGCGGCGCAGCGCCGGTCCCTCGCTGACCGAGCGCCAGAAGCGGCCGAGATCGCCGACCGTCTCCTTGCGCCGGCTCGCGCCGGTGAAGAGGCCGGCCTCCGACGGCGGCGCGATCTCGCCGATCTGCTCCAGCCGCGCGAACACCTCGCGCCGCGCCGCCATCACCTCGTCGCGGTCGAGCGCGCCAGGCAGGAAGAGATAACCATCCTCCTCCAGCCGCGCGCGCAGCACCGGCGGATCGGCGAGCAGCGCGGCGCTGTCGCGCATCGGCGCGATCAGCGCGTCGGGGATCGCGCGGCCCTGGGAGAGGCAGTCTCTCATGGCGCGGCGACGAGTGCCCGTTCCAGCACCTGCGCGACGTGCAGCGGCTGCCTGCCGGCGCCATCCTTGATCTGGTGGCGGCAGGAGGTGCCGTCGGCGACGATCAGGTCGCCGTCCGCTGCCTTGCGCACGGCGGGAAGCAGGCTGAGCTCGGCCATCTTGAGCGACACCTCGTAGTGCTCGGCCTCGTAGCCGAAGGATCCGGCCATGCCGCAGCAGCTCGATTCGATGGTCTCGACCTTGAGGTCGGGGACGAGCGAGAGGACCGAGGCGACCTCGCCGACCAGGCCGAAGGCCTTCTGGTGGCAGTGGCCGTGCAGCAGGGCACGCCCGGCCACGGGCTTGAGGTCGAGCGCGAGGCGGCCGGCCTTCTTTTCCGCCGCCAGGTATTCCTCGAACAGCAGCGCGCGCGCGGCGACGGCGTCGGTGTCCGGGCCGGGCAGCAGCGCGGGGTACTCGTCGCGCAGCGTGAGGATGCAGGACGGCTCGAGGCCGATGACCGCGCCGCCGCGGCGCACGACCGGCAGCAGTGCATCGAGCGTGCGGCGCGCCTCGGCCCGCGCGGCCTCGGTCATGCCGGTCGCGAGGTAGGTGCGGCCGCAACAGAGCGGCCGGCGCCCGCGCAACCCGGCGACGGCGACGCGCCTGCCGGCGGCTCGCAGGACCTTGAGCGCGGCGCGCGGCACCTCGGGCTCGAAGTAGCGGCCGAAGCAGTCGCCGAACAGCACGACATCGGCCTCGGCGATCGGCACCGGCGATTCCGCGTCCGTGAGCGCGTCGCGGCGCCAGCGCGGCAGCGTGCGGCGGGCGCTGAACCCGGCCACGCGCTCGCTCAAGGCGGACAGGGCCGGCATCTGGTCGCGCAGGTTCATCAGCGGCGCCAAGACCGAGGCGATGCGCCCGTAGGCCGGCAGGTGCGCGACCAGGCGGTCGCGCAGCGACGGCGCGTGGCGCTTGCGGTACTGCGCCAGGAATTCGAGCTTCATGCGCGCCATGTCGACGCCCGTCGGGCATTCGCGCTTGCAGCCCTTGCAGCCGACGCAGAGGTCCATCGTCGCCTTCATGCCGTCGCCGACCAGCGCGTCTGATCCGAGCTGGCCCGACAGCGCCAGGCGCAGCGTGTTGGCGCGGCCGCGCGTCAGGTCGCGCTCGTTTCTGGTGACGCGGAAGGACGGGCACATGACGCCGGCATCGGTGCGGCGGCAGGCGCCGTTGTTGTTGCACATCTCGACCGCCGGGCCGAAGCCGCCCCACGCGGACCAGTCGAACACCGTCCCGATCGCTTCCGTCGCGTAGCCCGGCTTGTAGCGGAACAGCGCGCGGTCATCCATCTTCGAAGGCCGCACGATCTTGCCCGGATTGAACAGGCCGGGCGGATCGAACGTGTCCTTGACCGTCTCGAACGCCTTCACCATGCGCGGCCCGAACATCGCCTCGTGGAACTCGGAGCGCACCAGGCCGTCGCCGTGCTCGCCGGAATGCGAGCCCTTGTATTCGCGCACCATCGCGAAGCATTCCTCGGCGATGGCGCGCATGGCCTTGGCGTCCTTCTCCAGCTTCAGGTTGAGCACGGGACGGACATGCAGCGTGCCGACCGAGGCATGCGCGTACCAGGTGCCGTCGGTGCCGTGCTTGTGGAAGATCTTCGTGAGGCGGTCGGTGTACTCGGCCAGGTCGTCGAGCGGAACGGCGCAGTCCTCGATGAAGGACACGGGCTTCCCCTCGCCCTTCATCGACATCATGATGTTGAGGCCCTGCGCGCGCACGTCCCATACCGCGCGCAGGAAGGCCTGGTCGGTGATCTCGACCACCGATCCGGGAAAGCCGAGATCGCCCATCAGCTCGACCAGGCGCTTGAGGCGCCTGGTCTGCTCGGGCCCGTCGTCGCCGGCGAACTCGACCAGCAGCAGCGCCTGCGGCTCGCCGACGACGAAGCGGTCGACGGTCGCCTTGAACATGGGAATGGCGCGCGCGAGGTCGATCATGGTGCGGTCGACCAGCTCGACCGCCACCGGGTCCAGCTTCACGATGTGCCGCGTCGCGTCCATCGACTGGTAGAAGCCGGGGAAGTGGCAGACGCCGAGCGCGCGGTGCCTGGGGATCGGCTGCAGCTCGAGCTCGATGCGCGTGGTGAAGGCGAGCGTGCCTTCCGAGCCGACCAGCAGCCGGGCGAGGTTGGGCTGATCGCCCACCAGCTCGTCGATGTTGTAGCCGCCGACGCGGCGCAGCAGCTTGGGGAATCGCCGGGCGATCTCGTCGGCCTCGGCGCTTCCGAGCGCACGCATCGCGCGCGCCAGCGCGTCGAAGCGCCCGCTGCCGGGATCCAGATCGCCGACGCGGTTGTCGCCGACCGGTCCGAAGCGCACGCGCTCGCCGTCGTACAGCACCGCCTCGATCGCGGCGACGTTGTGCACCATGTTGCCGTAGCGGATCGAGCGCGCGCCGCAGGAGTTGTTGCCGGTCATGCCGCCCAGTGTGGCGCGGCTGGAGGGCGACACGTCCACCGGGAAGAACAGGCCGTGGGCCTTAAGATGCGCGTTCAGGTGATCGAGCACGACGCCCGGCTCGACCGTGACGCGCCGCGCCGCGGTATCGAGGTCGACGATCTTGTTCAGGTGCTTGCTGACGTCGACCACCAGCGCGCGGCCGACGGTCTGGCCGCACTGCGAGGTGCCGGCGCCGCGCGGCAGCACCGGCGCGCCGGCCTCGCGCGCGATCTGGATCGCGGTCACGACGTCCTGCGCGGTCTTCGGCACCACCACGCCGATCGGCTCGATCTGGTAGATCGAGGCATCGGTCGAGTAGCGGCCGCGCGAGAAGGCGTCGAACAGCACCTCGCCCTCGATCTCGCGCCGGAGGCGGCCGGCGAGGCCGGAATCGCCGATGGGGACGGTGCCGCGGATATCCATGCCTATCGCCCGGTGAACCGCGGCGCCTTCTTTTCCAGGAAGGCCCTGACGCCGATCCTGTAGTCCTCGGTGTCGGTCGCGGCGTAGCCCTCGTCGATCTCGGCCTGGGTCAGCGGGCGGCGGTCGAGCACGCGGCGGATGAACTTGCGGTGCCAGCGCGCGACCAGGGGCGCGCCCTCGGCGATGCGCCGGGCCGCGGCATAGGCCTCGGCTTCGACCTGGTCGTCGGCGACCACCCGGTTGACCAGGCCCAGCGCCAGCGCGCGGTCGGCGCCGAACACCTCGCCCTCGAGCAGGATCTCCCTGGCCGCCGCCGGGCCGACCAGGTCGACGAAGGGGATCAGCTCGCCATACGACATGGTGAGGCCGAGCTTCTTGATCGGCACGCCGAAGCGGCTGGACCGGCCGCATACGCGGATGTCGCAGACCGAGGCGAGCTCGAGCCCGCCGCCGACGCACACGCCCTGGATCAGCGCCACGGTCGGATGCGTGCCTTCGGCGATGTTGCGCATGGCGCGCTGCATGTCCTTGGCGTAGGCGCGCGCCTGCGCCGCGTCCGATCGTTCGCGCGCGAAGCTCTGGATGTCGGCGCCGGCGGCGAAGTTGCCGCCCGCGCCGCGGATCACGACGCAGCGCAGGTCGTTCCCGGCCGACAGCGATTGCATCGCGTCCGCCACGCCGCGCCAGGTGGCGGAATCGAGCGCGTTCATCCGGTCGGGCCGGTTGAGCGTGACCGTGGCGACCGCGCCGTCGCGCGCGACCAGCACCGTGTCGGCGGGTGCGGCGGGAAGATCGGGCATCGACCTGGCCGGACTACTCGGCGGCGCTCTTGCCCGCCTTCGCCGTGCCCTCGATCCGCCCGGCCAGGTAGTCCATGGCCGCGGTGACGCCGGCCTGGCGATGCGGCACGCCGGCCAGGTGCAGGCCCATCTCGACGCCGGTCAGCGTCCCCATCAGCATCAGCTCGTTGAAGCCGCCGAGATGGCCGATGCGGAACACCTTGCCGGCGACCTTGCCCAGGCCCTGGCCGAGCGACATGTCGAAATTCTCGAGCACGATCTGGCGGAAGCGGTCGGCGTCGAAGCCGGACGGCATCAGCACCGCGGTCAGGCTGTTGCTGTACTCGGCCGGATTGACGCAGAGCAGCTCGAGGCCCCAGGCCTGCACCGCGCGCCTTGTCGCCTCGCCCAGCCGCGCATGGCGGGCGAACACGGCGTCGAGGCCTTCCTCGAGCAGCATGGCGACGGCTTCCTTGAGGCCGTAGAGCAGGTTGGTCGCCGGCGTGTAGGGGAAGAAGCCGCTCTTGTTCGGCGTCGCCATGTCGGCCCAGTCCCAATAGGCGCGCGGCAGCCTGGCCTGCTCCTGCGCCTTCAGCGCCTTGGCCGAGACCGCGTTGAAGCTGAGGCCCGGCGGCAGCATCAGGCCCTTCTGCGAGCCCGCCACCGTGACGTCGACGCCCCATTCGTCGTGGCGATAGTCGAGCGAGGCGAGCGAGGAGATCGTGTCGACCATGAACAGCGCCGGGTGATGGGCGGCGTCGATCGCCTTGCGCACCGCGGCGACGTTCGAGGCCACGCCGGTCGAGGTCTCGTTGTGCACGACGCACACGGCCTTGATGGCGTGCGCCTTGTCCTCGCTGAGGCGCGCGCCGATCGCGTCGGCCGGCGCGCCGCGCCGCCAGTCGCCCGGGATGAACTCGACCTCGAGTCCGAGCCGCTTGGCCAGGCGCTGCCACAGCGTGGCGAAATGCCCGGTCTCCGCCATCAGCACGCGGTCGCCCGGCGACAGCGTGTTGACCAGCGCCGCCTCCCAGGCGCCAGTGCCGGAGGCGGGGTAGATCACGACCATGCCCTTGGTCTTGAAGATCGCCTTCATGCCGTCGAGCACGGCGTGGCCGAGCGCCTGGAACTCGGGCCCGCGATGGTCGATGGTCGGACGGTCGATCGCGCGCAGCACGCGGTCCGGCACGTTGGTCGGTCCGGGAATCTGCAGGAAATGACGTCCCGTCGCCGTAGGCATGCGTCCTCCGCGTTGGCGCATTGTCGTGTTGGTATGCATTATGCCTGCAATGCTGCGGCATCGCCAGTGCCGGTGGCACCGAAAGCGATGCTACCCTGGCGCCAAACGGGGAGGTCCGCTCATGGTGGCACAGGTCAAGCCAACGCAAGTCCAAACCGACTGGTCGAAGGGCGCGGCGATCGTCGAGGGCGCCGTCGTGCCGATCACCGAGGCCCGGCTGCCGCTGACGGACTGGGGCTTCACGCGCTCGGACGTCACCTATGACGTCGTGCATGTGTGGAAGGGCGCGTTCTTCCGCCTCGAGGACCATCTCGACCGCTTCCAGGCCTCGGTCAGCGGCCTGCGCCTCAAGCTGCCGATGGACCGGGCGGCGCTGCGCGAGGCGCTGACCCAGCTCGTGCGTCGCACGGGCTTGCGCGACGCCTATGTGTCGATGATCTGCACGCGCGGCTCGCCCGCGCCGGGCATGCCGCGCCATCCCAAGCACTGCGTCAACCGCTTCTACGCCTACGCGGTGCCGTTCGTCTGGGTGATCCCCGAGGACGTGCAGGCGCGCGGCGCGCATGCGATCGTCGCGCGCACGCCGCGCATCGCGCCCGAGAGCGTCGACCCCACGATCAAGAACTTCCACTGGGGCGACCTGACGCGCGCCCTGTTCGAGGCGTCCGACGCCGGCGCCGACACGGCGATCCTGCTCGACGGGCACGACCACGTGACCGAGGGCCCGGGCTTCAACGTGTTCGCGGTGATCGACGGCGCCGTCGTCAGCCCCGACCGCGGCGCGCTGGAGGGCATCACGCGCAAGTCGGTGCTCGAGCTGTGCCAGGAGCTGGGCGTGCCCGCGCGCGTCCGTCCGCTGCACGTCGAGGAGCTGCGCGCCGCCGACGAGATCTTCACCGCCACGACCGCCGGCGGCGTGATGCCGGTGTCGCGCCTGGACGGCCGCATCCTCGGCAACGACCGTCCCGGCCCGATCTCGATGCGCCTGCGCCAGCGCTACTGGGAGAAGCACGACCAGGGCTGGCACGCCACGCCGATCCGGTATGAGTGAAAAGGCGGGCTCGTCCTTCGACACGCTCAGGACGAGGTGACATCGAGTGAGCGCCTCCCAGAACAACGCCCGGGAGTTCCGCATCGCCGAGATGCCGGGCGACGGGATCGGCGTCGAGGTGATGGATGCCTGCAAGGCCGTGCTGGCCGCGCTGGGCGAACGCGTCGGCGGCTACCGGCTGGGCTACGAGTTCGCGCCCGGCGGCGCGATCCACTATCGCGACACGGGCGAGGCGCTGCCGGAGTCCTCGTTCAAGATCGCCGAGAAGGCCGACGCCATCCTGTTCGGCGCCATGGGCTGGCCGGAGGTCCGCCATCCCGACGGGCGCGAGATCGCGCCGCAGCTCGACCTGCGCGAACGGCTCGGCCTCTATGCCGGCGTCAGGCCGATCCGCGCCATTCCCGGCGTCCCGCCGACCTTGGCCGATCCACGCGCGGCACGGATCGACATGGTGATGCTGCGCGAGTCGACCGAAGGCCTGTTCGCGCGCCGCAACGAGGGCGTGGTGACCTGTGACCGCGAGGCGCGCGAGACGCTGGTGATCACGCGCGCCGCCTCGGAGCGGCTGTTCGACTTCGCCTTCCGCCTGGCCGAGCGGCGCAGGCACAAGCCGGGCAAGGGCATGGTGACCTGTGTCGACAAGGCGAACGTGTTCCGCGCCTTCGCCTTCTTCCGCAAGGTCTTCGACGAGCGCGCGCGCAAGTTCCCGGACGTGAGAGCGAACCACCGCTACATCGACGCCTTCTGTCTCGACGCCGTGCTGCGCCCCTGGGACTACGACGTGGTGGTGACCGAGAACCAGTTCGGCGACATCATCTCGGACCTGGGCGCCGGGCTGATCGGCGGCATGGGCATGGCGCCGTCGGGCGACGTCGGCGACGCGCACGCGCTGTTCCAGCCGAGCCACGGCACGGCGCCGGACATCGCCGGCAAGGGCCTCGCCAATCCGACCGCCATGTTCCTGTCGGCCGCGCTGATGCTGGACTGGCTGGGCGACCGTCACGGCGTCCAGGCGGCCTGCACCGCCGGCCGCGTGCTGGAGCAGGCGGTCGACGACGCGTTCGCCGCCGACGGGCTCAGGCCCTGCGAGATCGGCGGCCGGGACGGCACTTCCGCCATCACGCGCGCGGTGATCGCGCGGATCAGGACCGCCGACCCCGACCGGCGCTGACCGGCAGCCACGGAGCGGACATGAGCATCGACTTCCTGATCACGTCGCTGATCGTCGTCGTCTCGCCCGGCACGGGCGTGCTGTTCACGCTGGCCGCGGGGCTGTCGCGCGGGGCGCGCGCCAGCGTCGTGGCCGCGTTCGGCTGCACGCTGGGCATCGTGCCGCACATGGCGGCGGCGATCCTGGGTCTGGCGGCGCTGCTGCACACCAGCGCCGTCGCGTTCCAGACGCTCAAGTACCTCGGCGTCGCCTACCTGCTCTACATGGCCTGGATCGCGCTCAAGGAGCGCGGCGCGCTGAGCGTGAACGCGGACGCGCGCCCGCGCTCGTCGCTCCAGGTGATCGTCGCCGCGATCCTGGTGAACGTGCTCAACCCGAAGCTGTCGATCTTCTTCTTCGCCTTTCTGCCGCAGTTCGTCAGCGTCGACGAGCCGCAGGCGCTGCCGCGCATGCTGGAGCTCAGCGCCGTGTTCATGGCTCTCACCTTCGTCGTGTTCGTCGGCTACGGGCTGTTCGCCGCCGCGATCCGCAGCCACGTGATCTCGCGCCCGCGCGTGCTGGCGTGGATGCGCCGCACCTTCGCCGCGGCCTTCGCCGCGCTGGGCCTCAAGCTGGCGCTGGCCGATCGGTGAGGCGGCGGCGACCCTGGAGGGCCGTTCTCGAAAGTCGAAACGAGGCTGCAAGTCCGTTGACCCGGCCGAAGGCCGCGGAATTTTCGCCTCCCCTTTCTTCCCTTCGTGTCCTTCGTGCCTTCGTGGTTGATCTTTCCGGGACTGGACACGAAGGGCTCGAAGGTCGGAAGGAAGGACACGAAGGAGAAAGAGGCAGACAAGAACTACGCGGCTGCGCCGCGCTTTGATCCGGTCCCGAAAGCGGAAAGATAGGCTTCAGCGCATCGCCGGGTCGGGCTCGGCACTCGCGACCGGCGCGATCGGCTGGACGGCGGATAGGCCGGGCCCCGCGGCGGGCGGCTCCGCCGGCGGCGCCGTTTCCGAGCGCCAGGGCGCCGACAGCGCGCACAGGGCCAGCTCGAGCGGGACGATCACGGCGGCCATGGCGCTTTCCGGCGCCTCGCTGCAGCGGTCGGCGGCGCGGCTGCCGGCGCCGAGCGTGTCGACGCCGAGCATATCGACGACTGGCGGCTGCTCCGTGCTGGCATCGGCGCCGACCGGCGGCGGCGGCGCGTACCCCGTATAGCGCGCGGGATTCGCGGCCGCCGTCGCGGCTTCCCCCGATGCCGACTGGCGACGCAGACCGCAGCCGATCCGCGCCAGGGCGCGCTCGGCCGGCCAGTTGCCGGGGAACCAGGAATATTTCGGCTTTGGACAATCGGCCGGCCAATCGTCGTCGGCCAGTGCACCCGCAGCCGGTGCCGCCGTCGCCAGGACTGCAGCCAGGATGACGCTCGACGCTGCGCGCATGGCGGTTTCCTCCCGCTGCCGCGGACGCAGCCGAGGATAGCCCCGATCGCGGTGGCCGTCGATTGGGCCGCGATCAGAACCGCGTCGCCGCGAAGGGTGCGAGCGGCACGGCCGGCTCGCGCCCGGCGACGAGGTCGGCGACGCAGCGCCCGGTGACGGCCGAGAGCGTGAGGCCGAGATGCCCGTGGCCGAAGGCGAAGGTCACGCGGTCGCTCCGGGGCGACGGGCCGATCACCGGCTTGGAGTCGGGCAGCGACGGGCGGTAGCCGAGCCACTCGCGCTGCGGCTCGCCGCCCAGGCCCGGCAGCACGTCCTGCGCGCGCGGCACCATGCGGCGGATGCGGCGGAAATCGGGCGGCGCGTCGACGCCCGCCAGCTCGACGCCGAAGGTAAGCCGCACGCCGTCCGCCATCGGGGCCAGCACGAAGCCGTGGTCGCCGATCAGCGTCGGGCGGCCGACGCCCGGACCCGACCTGCGCTCGAGATAGAGGTGATAGCCGCGCTCGGTGTCGAGCGGCACGTCGGCGCCGAGCATGGCGGCGAACTTCCTGGACCAGGCGCCGGCGGCGACGACGACGCGGTCGTAGGCCGCACGGCCCGCCTCGGTCGCCACCACCGGCCTGCCGTCGGCGCCGATCTCGATGCGCTCCACCGCCTGCTTCTTGAAATTGCCGCCGCCGCGCCGGATCGCCTCGGCATAGGCCTCGGACAGCTTGAGCGGCGTGCTGGCGAAGGCGGACTCGGGCTGGAAGATCGCGTGCGTGTAGCGCCGGTTGAGCCCGGGCTCGAGCTGGCGCAATTCGTCGGCGTCCAGCTCGTCGAAGCGCACGCCGTGGCGGCGCAGGAGATCGCGGTCGCCGGAAGTCGCGTCGAATCCCGCCCGGTCGTAGACCTTGAGCCAGCCGACCTGGCGCACGATGTTCTCGATGCCGTGGCGGCGCATCAGCGCCTGGTGCGCCTCGTAGGCCGGGAACACCAGCGGCGCCAGCTCGCGCGCGATGCGCTCGACGTTCTCCGGCGTGCCGGCGCGGAAGAACTGCCACAGCCACGGCATCAGCCGCGGCAGGTAGGACCAGCGCACGCTCAAATACGAGTCCGGGCTGGTCAGCATTTTCGGCAGCTTGCGCCACAGGCCGGGCGACGCCACCGGCGCGATGCCGCCGGTCACGATCGCGCCGGCGTTGCCGAAGGACGTGCCCATGCCCGGATCGCGCTGGTCGATCAGGGTGACGCGATGTCCGTCCTGCTGCAGGGTCAGCGCGGTCGCCAGCCCGACAATGCCGGCGCCGATCACGGCTATGTCGTTGTTCGTTGTCCCGTTCGACATGTGGCGCACTCTGCCATCGCCGGCGGGCGCGCGTAAACGCCCGGTCGGGTGAATCCCCGGGCCCTTGCGGCGAAAGGTCGCGTTCGCGCGCATGGCCGGTGCCAAACCGGTCGCGGCACCGATGGGCCGTTGCTATAGTCCGCGCCCGCTGAATTCCAGCTCTGGGGGAAACGAGATGGGCGCCGAACCGGTCACGCGCACGCAGCGCGGACGCATCGCGCTGGTGATGATCGACAATCCGCCGGTGAACAGCCTGGGCGCCGCCGTCCGGCGCGCGCTCGACCGCGAGGTCGCGGCGGCGCTGGACGATGCGAACACGGCCGCGATCGTGATCGCCGGCAAGGGGCGCATGCTGTCGGGCGGCGCCGACATCCGCGAGTTCGGCAAGCCGCCGCCGGCCGATGCGCCGATCCTGCCGCAGGTGATCGACCGCATCGAGCGCGCGACCAAGCCGGTGGTCGCCGCCATCCACGGCACCGCCGCCGGCGGCGCGCTGGAGCTGGCGCTCGGCGCGCACTACCGTGTCGCCGCCGCGCAGAACACGCGCGTCGGCCTGCCCGAGGTGACGCTCGGCATCGTGCCCGGCGCCGGCGGCACGCAGCGCCTGCCGCGCACGATCGGCGTCAAGCCGGCGCTGGAGCTGATGACCTCGGGCGAGCTGATCGCGTCGAAGCGCGCCCTGGCGCTCGGCATCGTCGACGCGCTGGTCGAAGGCGACGTGGTCGACGGCGCGGTCAAGTTCGCCGAGCAGCTCCTGGCCGAAGGCAAGGGCCCGCGCCGCACGCGCGAGCGCGAGGACAGGCTGGCCGAGGCGCGCGCCAATCCGAACCTGATTGCCGAGTTCCGCCAGCAGGTCAAGCGCAGCGCGCGCGGCCAGGAATCGCCCGGCGCCGTGGTCGACTGCGTCGAGGCGGCGCTGGCCAAGACGTTCGACGAGGCGCTCGCCTTCGAGCGCGCGACGTTCCAGCGGCTCGTCGCCTCGGACCAGGCCAAGGCGCTGCGCCACGCCTTCTTCGCCGAGCGCGAGGCGGCGCGCGTCAAGGACGTGCCGGAGGACATGCCGGCGGCGCCGGTCGGCCGCGCCGCCGTGATGGGCTGCGGCACGATGGGCGCGGGCATCGCCATCTGCTTCGCCAATGCCGGCATCCCGGTGCGCGTGCTCGAATCGTCGCAGGAGCTGCTGGACAAGGGGCTCGCGCGCATCCGCCAGACCTATGCCGGCATGGTCGAGCGCAAGCGGCTCGCCCAGGACGAGATGGACAAGCGCATGGCGCTGGTCGCCGGCACGACTTCGATGGCCGACCTGGCCGACGCGGATTTCGTGGTCGAGGCGATCTTCGAGGACATGGCGCTGAAGAAGGAGGTTTTCGCGAAGCTGGACGCCGCCTGCAAGCCGGCCGCGATCCTGGCGACCAACACCTCGAGCCTGGACGTGAACGAGATCGCCGCGGCGACGCGCCGGCCCGACCGCGTGATCGGCACGCATTTTTTCAGCCCGGCGAACATCATGCGCCTGGTCGAGACGGTGCGCGGCAAGGCCACGGCGCGCGAGACCATCGCCACGTCCATGGCGCTGGTGAAGAAGCTGGGCAAGGTCGGCGTGCTGGTCGGCGTGTGCGACAGCTTCGTCGGCAACCGCATGTACTACGCCTATGGCCGGCAAGCCGACTTCCTGCTCGAGGAAGGCGCGCTGCCGCAGCAGGTCGACAAGGCGATCCAGGATTTCGGCTTCCCGATGGGGCCGTTCGCTACGCGCGACCTCGCCGGCGTCGATGTCGGCTACCGCATCCGCCAGCAGCGCGCGGCGCAGCGCAAGGCGCAAGGCCTGCCGCCCGACCCGCGGCGCTATTCGCCGATCGCCGACCGCATCGCCGAGATGGGGCGCTACGGCCAGAAGACCGGACAGGGCTGGTACCGCTACGAGAAGGGCGCGCGCGCGCCGGTGCCCGATCCCGCGATCGAGAAGCTGATCGTCGCCGTGTCCGCGGAGAAGGGCATCGAGCGCCGGCCGGTGACCGACCAGGAGATCGTCGAGCGCTGCCTGTACCCGCTGGTGAACGAGGGCGCCAAGATCCTGGCGGAAGGCATCGCCCAGCGCGCGTCCGACATCGACGTGGTCTGGCTCTACGGCTACGGCTTCCCGCGCTGGCGCGGCGGCCCGATGTTCTGGGCCGACCAGATCGGCCTCGCCAAGGTCTACGACGCCATGTGCCGCCTCTACGAGCGCGACCGCGACTGGCTGGAGCCGGCGCCGCTGCTCGCCCGCCTCGCCAAGGAAGGCGGCACGTTTGCGGGGGTGTAGGCCCAAGCGGCCGAAGGCCGATCGGGTCTTTATTTCTTCCTTTGCCCCCTTCGTGTCTTCGTGCCTTCGTGGTTCAGTCTTGAAAAGATCAACCGCGAAGGCACGAAGGAAGAAGAAGAGGTCGGCGCGGCTGCGCCGCGAAACAAGATAGCGTTCCGTCCTCTCTGTCTCCGGGCTTCTGCGGCTCCATGGTCAATCCGTGTGCTTGGCCGCGTATTGCGGCACCCGGCTTGCTCAACATTTAGCCAGACGGCGCAAGAACGCAGCCCATCGGGCCTTCCACCGCTGGCCCCGCGCTTGCTTTAACCGTCTCCGGCCGCTGCCGTGCCTTTCGGGGCGCACCCTTTCCCGGGGAAGCGGCTTGACGCCGCGGGACGGCGGGGGAGACGGTTCGGCGATCGCCCGGGAGACCGGAGCCGGGCGATCGCCGAATCGACGAACGGGGTCCCGCCGCTTGGCAACCAGCGCCTCCGATTTGACCGCCAGCGCCGACGCCGCGCCCGCCCGCGCAGCAACGCCGGTCGACGGGCGCCTGGTGCTGCGCGTCGCGCGCGAGGCCGGCGTGGACCGCATCGCCGACCTGTTCATGCACGACCCGCTGCGCGTCATGTTCCCGCGGCCCGCCGCCGGCGATCCGCTGCAGGCGGTGCTGGCCACGACCTCGGGCGGGCTGGTCGGCGGCGACCGGCTGACGCTCGACATCGCAGTGGGCGAAAGCGCCGCGCTGCAGCTCGTCGGGCAGGCGGCGGAGAAGGTCTATCGCTCGCTCGGGCCCGATACGCGGGTGGCGATGCGCCTGGACGCGGGGGAGGGCGCGCTGCTCGAGCTGCTGCCGCAGGGGACCATCCTGTTCGATGGCGCGCGACTGAGGCGCAGCGTCGCGGTCGAGGCCGCGGCGGGCGCGCGCGTATTGATCGGCGAGATCCTGACCTTCGGCCGCATCGCTGCGGGCGAGCGCCTGCGCGGCGGCCTGCTGCGCGACCGTTGGGAGCTGCGGCGCGCGGGGCGCCTGGTGTGGGCCGACGCGCTGGCGCTGGACGGCGACATCGCCGCGGCGATCGACGCCCCCGCCGGCTTCGGCGGAGCCACGGCGCTTGGCACAGTCGTCCATCTGGGTCCCGATGGCGAACGCAGCCTGGAACTGGCCCGCGCCTTGCTGGATCGGGACGCGTCCGGCGTCAGGAGCGGCGCGAGCCTGGTGCGGGGAGTCCTGGTGGCCCGGTTCCTGTCGGCCGACGGGGCGGCGCTGCGCGCCGCCTTCGGCGCGTTCTGGCGCGGCTTCAGGGCCAGGGCTTGCGGATTGCCGGAACGCCTGCCAACGATCTGGCAGGTATGACGGCGCAAGGGGGAGACGCATGAATCTGTCGCCGCGCGAGAAGGACAAGCTGCTGGTCGCGGTCGCCGCCATGGTGGCGCGGCGAAGGCTGGAACGCGGGGTGAAGCTCAACCATCCCGAGGCGGTGGCGCTGATCACCGACCACGTGCTGGAAGGCGCGCGCGACGGCCGCTCGGTCGCCGAGCTGATGCGCGACGGCGCCGGCGTCATCCGCCGCGACCAGGTGATGGAGGGCGTGGCCGAGATGATCCACGACGTGCAGGTGGAAGCCACCTTCCCCGACGGCACCAAGCTGGTGACCGTGCACCAGCCGATACGGTGACGGCCGTGACGATGATCCCGGGCGAAGTGATCGCGAAGGAGGGCGAGCTGGAGCTGAACGCCGGCCGCAAGTCCGTCACGATCGAGGTGGCGAACACCGGCGACCGGCCGATCCAGGTCGGCTCGCACTACCATTTCGCCGAGACCAACGCGGCGCTGCGCTTCGACCGCGCGGCCGCGCGCGGCTGCCGCCTGGACATCGCCGCCGGCACGGCGATCCGCTTCGAGCCCGGCCAGACGCGCAACGTGTCGCTGGTGCCCTATGCCGGCGGCCGCAGGGTCTACGGCTTCAACGCCCAGGTGATGGGCGCGCTGGAGGCGGCGGCGAAGCCGAAGAAGAGGACCGTGAAGAAGAAGGCCACGAAGAAGGGGAGGCGCTGAGCCATGCCGACGAGAATTTCGCGCGCCGCCTATGCCGACATGTTCGGCCCGACCACCGGCGACCGCGTGCGCCTGGCCGACACGGAGCTGTTCGTCGAGGTCGAGGCCGACCGCACGATCTACGGCGAGGAAGTGAAGTTCGGCGGCGGCAAGGTGATCCGCGACGGCATGGGCCAGTCGCAGGCGTCGCGCGCCGAAGGCGCGGTCGACACCGTCATCACCAACGCGCTGATTATCGACCACTGGGGCATCGTCAAGGCCGACATCGCGATCAGGAACGGGCGCATCGCCGGCATCGGCAAGGCCGGCAATCCGGACGTGCAGCCGGGCGTCGACATCGTGGTCGGCCCGGGCACCGAGGTGATCGCCGGCGAAGGGCGCATCGTCACCGCCGGCGGCATCGACGCGCATATCCACATGATCTGCCCGCAGCAGGTCGAGGACGCGCTCTACAGCGGCGTCACCACGCTGTTCGGCGGCGGCACGGGCCCGGCGACCGGAACGGCGGCGACCACCTGCACGCCCGGGCCGTGGCACATCGGGCGCATGCTGCAGGCGGTCGACGGCCTGCCGGTCAATGTCGGCCTGTTCGGCAAGGGCAATGCCAGCCGGCCGCGGGCGCTGGCCGAGCAGATCGAGGCCGGCGCGTGCGGCCTCAAGCTGCACGAGGACTGGGGCACGACGCCGGCGGCGATCGACTGCTGCCTCTCCGTCGCCGACGAGCACGACATCCAGGTCGCGATCCACACCGACACGCTGAACGAATCGGGCTTCGTCGAGGACACGGTGCGCGCCTTCAAGGGCCGCACCATCCACGCCTTCCATACCGAGGGCGCCGGCGGCGGCCACGCGCCCGACATCATCAAGGTCTGCGGCGAGGCGAATGTTCTGCCGTCCTCGACCAACCCGACGCGGCCCTACACGGTCAACACGATTGACGAGCACCTGGACATGCTGATGGTGTGCCATCACCTCGACACCAGGATCCCCGAGGACGTCGCCTTTGCCGAAAGCCGCATCCGGCGCGAGACCATCGCGGCCGAGGACATCCTGCACGACATCGGCGCCTTCTCGATGATCTCGTCCGACAGCCAGGCCATGGGCCGGGTCGGCGAGGTGGTCATCCGCACCTGGCAGACCGCCGACAAGATGAAGCGCCAGCGCGGCCGGCTGAAGCAGGAGAAGGGCGACAACGACAACCTGAGGGTCAAGCGCTACATCGCCAAGTACACGATCAACCCGGCCGTGGCGCAGGGCGTCGCCGGCCATGTCGGCTCGGTCGAGGTCGGCAAGCTGGCCGACCTGGCGGTGTGGTCGCCGGCCTTCTTCGGCGTGAAGCCGGACCTGGTGCTGAAATGCGGCACCATCGCCGCGGCGCTGATGGGCGATCCGAACGCCTCGATCCCGACGCCGCAGCCGGTGCACTACCGGCCGATGTTCGCCGCCTTCGGCCGCGCGCTGACGGCGAGCGCGGTGACGTTCGTGTCCAAGGCGAGCCTGCGGCGCAGGGGCGCGCTGGCCGGATCGCTCGGCCTCCAGCGCACGCTGCTGCCGGTCGCCGACACGCGCAGGATCGGCAAGTCGGCCATGGTGCACAACGCGCTGACGCCGAAGATGGAGGTCGATCCCGAGACCTACGAGGTCAGGGCCGACGGCGAACTCCTGACCTGCGAGCCGGCCAAGGTGCTGCCGCTGGCGCAGCGCTACTTCCTCTACTGATGATGCGCGCGCTGGAACGCGTCGCCGCGGGCGCATGGCCAACGGCGGAGGCCGCGGGCAGCATCACGCTCGCTTTCGACGACCGCTTCCGCCGCCGCATCCGCTTGAAGACCGACCAGGGCCTGGACCTGCTGCTCGACCTCGCGCATGCCGAGCGCCTGGAGGACGGCGACGGGTTGAAGCTGGAAGGCGGCGGCTTCCTCGCCGTGCGCGCCGCCGAGGAGGACCTGCTGGAGATCCGATGCGGGTCGCCCAAGGCGCTGGCGCGCGTCGCCTGGCATCTCGGCAACCGGCACCTGCCGACCGAGATCCACGGCTCGGCGCTGCGCATCCGGCCGGACCACGTGATCGAGGCCATGGCCCGAGGCCTCGGCGCCGCGGTCGCGCATGTCCGCGCCCCGTTCCGCCCGGAAGGCGGCGCCTACGCGCACGGCGCCTCGCATCCGGGGCATGGGCATGAGCATCATGACCACAAGCATGACTAGGGATCGCCGGGACCTGGCGCCGGCCGCGCTCTATCGGCTCATGGCGTGGCTGTCGCCGGCGTTTCCGACCGGCGGTTTCAGCTACTCGCACGGGCTCGAATACGCGGTCGAGGCCGGGCTGGTCGGCGGCCGCGACCAGGCGCTTGCGTGGGTCGACGGCGTCCTGCGCCACGGCGCCGGGCGCAGCGACGCCCAGCTCTACGCGCTGGCCTGGCGGGCGGCCGACGCGAACGATATCGACGGCCTGGCGGCGCTCGCCGAATTCGCCGCGGCCTTGCGCGGCACGGCCGAGCTGGCGCTGGAATCGCGCGCGCAGGGCGCGGCCTTCCTCGCCGCCGTCGCACGCGCCTGGCCGTCGCGACGGCTTTCCGGCTGGACCGAAGCGCTGGCGTCGCGCGCGATCGCGCCGAGCCTGCCGGTGAGCGTCGCCTTGGCCGCCGCCGCGCACGGCGTGCCGCTGGTGCCGGCGCTCGCCGCCTTCACGCAGGCCTTCGCCGCCAACCTGGTCAGCGCCGCGGTGCGGCTGGTGCCGCTGGGACAGAGCGACGGCCTCGCGGTGCTGGCGGCGCTGGAACCGGCGGTGCAGGCGACCGCATCATCGGCGCTCGCCGTCGAGCCGGACGATCTCGGCGCCGCCGCGCCGGTCGTCGATTGGTGCTCGATGCATCACGAAACCCAGTACACGAGGCTGTTCCGCTCATGACCGCGACCGCCGCTTCCCGCACCGCCGCCGGTCCGGCGCGCGGCCCCTTGCGCGTCGGCGTCGGCGGCCCGGTGGGATCGGGCAAGACCGCGCTGGTCGACGCGCTGTGCAAGCACATGCGCGACCGCTACGAGATCGTGGTCGTGACCAACGACATCTACACCAAGGAGGACGCGCAGTTCCTTACGCGCTCGGGCGCGCTGGCGCCGGAGCGCATCGAGGGCGTGGAGACGGGCGGCTGCCCGCACACCGCCATCCGCGAGGACGCGTCGATCAACCTGGCCGCGGTCGAGCGCATGGTCGAGCGCTTCCCCCAGGCCGAGATCGCCTTCATCGAGTCGGGCGGCGACAACCTGGCGGCGACCTTCAGTCCCGAGCTCGCGGACCTGACGATCTACGTGATCGACGTCGCGGCCGGCGACAAGATCCCGCGCAAGGGCGGGCCGGGCATCACGCGCTCGGACCTGCTGGTGATCAACAAGATCGACCTGGCGCCGATGGTCGGCGCCAGCCTGGAGGTGATGGGGCGCGACGCGCGCCGGATGCGGGGCGCGCGCCCGTTCATCTTCACCAACATCCGCGCCGGCAAGGGCGTCGCCGAGATCGCGGCGTTCCTGGCGGAAAAGGGCGGCTTGGCCGCGCGGCCGCGGGGCTGACTTCGCTTGTGGCCGCCTGCGGTCGCCCGTACACTCCGCGCGCAAGCGGCGCGCCTCTCCGGCATGGAAGGATTGCCGACAATTTGCGGCAAACCCTTGGTCCTGGACCGAAAGGGCCCTGAACCGAAAGGCTGGCCGCGGGCCGCGCGTTAGGGTGCGCCGGCTTGGGCGCGCGGCAGGCCGATCCGCGGAGCGGACCAGCCTGCCAGGGGAGAATCAGACGCAACGTTCATGATTACGATTGCAGGCGTAGCGCTGGGCGCGGCCGCGGCCAGCGCCCTCATGATTCCCCTGGTCTGGCGGCTGTTCCGACGCAACCAGGTACTGACGGAAGAAGCCGACCAGCGCGCCAGCGAGGCCCTCAGGCAGGGGCGGCACGCGGCCCGGCTGGCGGCAGTGCTGGACGGCGCCAGCGACGGCTATATCGCCTGGACCATCCCCGACGGCGGCGAATTCCTGTCGCCCGTGCTGGCGCGCGCGCTCGAGCTGCCCGCGGAAGCAGGGTTCGAGCAGCTGCTGGCCGCACTGAGCGAGCAGGAGCGCGAGCCCTTCGCCGCCGCCGTTCGGCAGCTGCGCGCGGCCGGCGCGGCCTTTTCGCGCGCCGTCACCACCGCAAACGGCGCCAGCCTGCGCGCCTTCGGACGGCGCGTGACCGGTCCCGACAGCGCGCCGGCCGCCGACGTCGTATGGATGATCGACCGCAGCGTCGATGCCGCCGTGGCCACCCAGCTGCGCGAGGCCATCGCGGCGGCAGTCGGGGAGCGCGAGCAGCTGCAGGCCACGCTCGACGCCCTGCCGCTGCCGGTCTGGCGGCGCGACCCCGACCTGGCGCTGGTGTGGTGCAACGCCGCCTATGCCAAGGCGACCGACGGCGCGCCCGACGACGTGGTCGCCGACCAGCGCGAGCTGGTGCCGGGCGGCCACGACAGCCGGGTCATCGCCGAGCGCGCGGCCAGCGCGCACATGCCGGCGGTCGACCGGCGCCACGTCGTGATCGGCGGCGCGCGCCACCTGTTGGAGATCACCGAGCGGCCGGTCGGGCAGGAACTGGTCGGCTTCGCCCGCGACGTGACCGAGCTGGAAGAGGTGCAGTCGACGCTCGCCCGCCATCTCGGCGCGCATGCCGAGGTGCTGGAAAGCCTCGCCTCGGCCATCGCCATCTACGGCCGCGACACGCGCCTGATCTTCTTCAACCAGTCCTTCGCGCGGCTGTGGCGGCTGGAAGCCGCGTGGCTGATGACCAAGCCGCTGATCAGCGAAGTGCTGGAAGCGATGCGAGAAAAGCGCCGCCTGCCGGAGTATGTCGATTTCCGCGCCTTCAAGGCCGAGACCATCGCGCTGTTCACCTCCCTGGTCGAGCCGCGCGACGACCTGATGCATCTGCCCGACGACACGACGCTGCGCACGCTGGTGGCGCCGCATCCGCTGGGCGGATTGATGTTCCTCTACGAGGACGTCACCGACCGCATGGCGCTGGAGCGCTCGTACAACACGCTGACGGAGGTGCAGCGCGAAACGCTCAACAACCTGCACGAGGGCGTGGCCGTGTTCGGGGGCGACGGCCGGCTGCGCTTGAGCAATCCCGAGTTCGCCCGCATGTGGAACCTGACGCCGGACGACCTGGCGGACGGGCCGCACATTTCCGAAATCGTCGAGAAGACGCGCAGCATGTTCGCGAACGTCGCCGATTGGCCGCGCCGCCGGGCGCAGATCATCGCGCGCATCACCGAGCCGGAACCGCGGGCCGGCCGTATCGAGCGCACCGACCAGAAGGTGATCGACTACGCGCTGACGCCGCTGCCCGACGGCGCGGCGCTGCTGACATATCTGGACGTGACCGACCGGTTCCGTGTCGAGCGCGCGCTGCGCGAGCGCAACATGGCGCTCGAGGCCGCCGATCGCCTGAAGACCGAATTCATCGCCAACGTGTCCTACGAGCTGCGCACGCCGCTCAACGCCATCATCGGTTTCACCGAGATTCTGGCGAACGAATTCTTCGGGCCGCTGAACGAGCGGCAGAAGGAGTACACGCGCAGCATCCTGGCGTCGTCGCACGGCCTGAGAACGCTGATCAACGATATCCTGGACCTGGCGACGATCGAGGCCGGATACATGGAGCTCGAGCTCGGCCAGGTCGACGTGCAGGCGCTGCTGAACTCGGTGCTGCAGCTGACGCGCGAACGCGGGCGCGAGCGCGACCTGACCATCGCCGTCGACTGCCCCGCGCGGGTCGGCGCCATATCCGGCGACGAGCGCCGCCTGAAGCAGGCGCTGTTCAACCTGGTCAGCAACGCCATCAAGTTCACCCCGCCGGGCGGGCGGATCACGCTGTCGGCGCGCGCCGAGCCCGACGGCCTGGCCTTGAGCGTGGTCGATACCGGCATCGGCATCCCGCTCGAGGACCAGGACCGCGTGTTCGAGAAGTTCGAGCGCGGTGCCGGCCAGGGCCGGCAGGCCGGCGCCGGCCTGGGCCTGGCGCTGGTGAAGAGCCTGATCGAGCTGCACGGCGGGCAAGTGCAGCTGCACTCGGCGCGCGGATCGGGCACCACCGTGACGTGCCGCCTGCCCGGCGCGGCGCACCCTCCCGGGCAGGACGCGCCGGCCGCACCCGACATCGCGTCGGGCACGGCCTGAACCTCTATTCCGCGGCCGGTGCGGGCGGCATCGGCGGCACCAGCAGCGCCGGGTCGAGCCGCGTCGTGAACCAGTTCATGCCCCAGTGCAGGTGCGGACCGGTCGCGCGCCCGGACGCGCCGAGCTGGCCGAGCATGTCGCCCTGCTTCAGGCGCTGGCCGACCTCGGCCGCGATCGACTTCATGTGCATGAAGACCGAGCTGAGGCCGTGGCCGTGGTCGAGGATCACGGTCCAGCCCGTGAAGTAGAGATCGGCCGCCAGGGTGACGATGCCGTCCGCCGGCGCGCGGATCGGCGTACCGACCGGCGAGGCGATGTCGACGCCGTAGTGCGGCGCGCGGGCCTGGCCGTTGAGGATGCGCTGGCTGCCGTAGACGCCGGAGATCCGGCCGACGACCGGCCACTGGAAGCTCGCGAGGAAATCGGTGCGCGCGTCGTCGCGCTGGCGCACCGCCGCAACCTCTTCGTTCTCGCGCTTGA
The DNA here is from genome assembly GCA_964557415.1 of uncultured Rhodospirillaceae bacterium. Lineage (GTDB taxonomy): Bacteria > Pseudomonadota > Alphaproteobacteria > JAEULC01 > JAEULC01 > JAEULC01. The sequence goes on along the minus strand of CAZLBB010000022.1, from coordinate 7,752 downwards.
TGCGCTCCAGCGCTTCGGGCGGCGGCGTGACCATGCGCTCGGGCAGGCCCTCGATGCGCTGGATGTCGAACCGGCGCGGCGCCACCGCGATCTCGCGCCGCGCGCGCCTGCCGTCGGGATAGGCGACTTCGAGCGCCGCCTTCACCGCCTCGCGCCCGAAGCCGACCACGAACACGCCGTCGGCCGATACCCGCACCGGCCTGCCGTCGACCGCGACCGCGCTGCCTGGGTCGACGCGCCCCAGCACCAGTCCGCCCTGCACCGCCTGCCCGGCAAGCTCGAGCGTGTCGGCTTGCGCGGCGGGTGCAAGGAGCGACAGGACGGCGACGACGAGGACAGCGAGCCAGCTCACAGCAGCGATCCCTGCCGCCCGTTCGGCGGGGCCCTGCGGCCGGACCGCGGCGCGGCGCCCTCGCCGGTCACCTGGGCGGCGACGTCGCCGTCGTGGAAGCGCAGCGACAGGTGCGCGCCGGGCTTGGCTTCGGCCGCGGCGGTGACCGGCGCACCCTTGGCGTCGCGCACCAGCACGAAGCCGCGATCGAGCACGCGTTCGTACGAATAGCTTTCCAGAAGGCCGGCGAGCGACTCGGCGCGCTGGCGCGCCTGCGTCACGACGCGCTGCGCGGTGGTCACGAGCCTGGCCGCGGCGTCGCCGGTGCGGGCCTGGCCGTCCTCGACGCGGCGGGCGACCAGCTCTGGCCGCAGGCGGGCGAAGGCGGCGGCGGCGATGCGCCGCGCGGTCGTGAGCGTCGCCTCGGGCCGCGGCACCGCGGCGGCGGCATGCGCGATACGGCGCGCCCGGTCGGCGATGAGCACGCGCGCGGCATTGGCCATGCGCTCGGCCCAGGCGTCCAGGCGCTGCGCGCTTTCCTCGATCACCTGGCGCGGACGCGGCAGGGCGCGCGCGAGGTCGGAGAGACGCACCTGGCGGTCCGTCACCTGGCGCCGCGCGCAGCCGACCAGGCGCTGGTCGAGCGCCATCAGCCGCTCCATGAGCTCGGCGCGCACCGGCACGGCCATCTCGGCGGCGGCGGTCGGTGTGGGCGCGCGCCGATCGGCCGCGAAGTCGATCAGGGTCGTGTCGGTCTCGTGCCCGACCGCGGAGATCAGCGGGATCGCGCTGGCGGCGGCGGCGCGCACCACGACTTCCTCGTTGAAGGCCCAGAGATCCTCCAGGCTGCCGCCGCCGCGCGCGACGATCAGCACGTCCGGCCGCGGCACCGCGCCGCCGGCCTCTATGCGGTTGAAGCCCGCGATCGCCGCGGCGATCTTCTCGGCCGCGCCCTCGCCCTGCACCGGCACCGGCCAGATGAGGACATGGCGCGGGAAGCGGTCGTCCAGCCGGTGCAGGATGTCGCGGATCACCGCGCCGGTCGGCGAGGTGATCACGCCGATCACGGCCGGAAGATAGGGCAGCTTCCGCTTGCGCTCGGCGGCGAACAGGCCTTCCGCTGCCAGCTTCTTGCGCCGGTCCTCCAGGAGCTTCAGCAGCGCGCCCTCGCCGGCCAGCTCGATCGCGTCGATGACGAGCTGGTACTTCGATTGCGGCGCGAAGGTGGTGATGCGGCCGGTGCAGATCACCTCCATGCCGTCCTCGGGCCTGAGCGCCAGCCGCCCGACCGTGCCGCGCCAGCACACGGCGGCCAGCACCGCGTCCTGGTCCTTCAGGTTCAGATAGCAATGGCCGGAGCTGTGGAACTTGCAGCCCGACACTTCGCCGCGCACGCGCACGCGGCCGAACTGGTCCTCGACCGTGCGCTTGAGCGCGCGCGACAGCTCGCCGACCGAATACTCGGGCAGGTTGGAACCGGGCAGCGCCGCGGCAGCCGGATCGGATGACGGTTGCATCGCCATGGTGCGGTCATGATACAGGGGGAGCCGACAGGGGCGAAACCTTCGCTAGGGAACGGAACCATTGCGCATCCTGGTGGTCGGATCGGGCGGACGCGAGCACGCCTTGTGCTGGGCGATCGCGGCGTCGCCGCTGTGCGACAGGCTCTACTGCGCGCCGGGCAATCCGGGAATCGCCAAGGTGGCCGAGCCGGTGCCGCTCGCGGCGATGGAGCTGGACAAGATCGTCGCCTTCGCGCGGGAGCGCGCGATCGACCTGCTGGTGGTCGGGCCGGAGCAGCCGCTGGTCGCCGGCCTGGTCGACAAGGCCGAGGCCGCCGGCATCAAGACCTTCGGGCCGCGCGCGGCGGCGGCCGTGCTGGAAGGATCGAAGGGCTTCACCAAGGACCTGTGCGCCCGCCACGGCATCCCGACCGCCGCCTATCGCCGCTTCACCGACACCGAGGCAGCCTGCGATTATGTCGCCGCCAAGGGCGCGCCGATCGTGGTCAAGGCCGACGGCCTGGCCGCCGGCAAGGGCGTCACCGTCGCGCGCTCGGTCGGCGAGGCGCAGCGGGCGATCCGCGATGCCCTGCTGGGCGGCCGCTTCGGCCCGTCGGGCAGCTCGGTCGTGATCGAGGAGTTCCTCGAGGGCGAGATCGCCAGCTACTTCGCCCTGGTGGACGGCGTGCATGCGCTGCCGCTGGTGACCGTGCAGGACCACAAGGCCGTGGGCGAAGGCGAGACCGGGCCGAATACCGGCGGCATGGGCTGCTATTCCCCGGTGCCGGCGATGACCGCGGCCGTGGCCGACGCGACGCTGAACCGCATCGTGCGCCCCACGGTCGCAGCCATGGCGGCCGAGAGACGGCCGTACAAGGGCGTGCTGTTCACGGAACTCATGATCTGCCGCGACGGTCCCAAGCTGATCGAGTTCAACGTGCGCTTCGGCGATCCGGAATGCCAGGTGATGATGCTGCGGCTCAAGTCCGACATCGTGCCGGCGCTGCTGGCCGCCTGCGACGGCGAACTGAAGTCGTTCGACCTGCGCTGGCACGACGACGCGGCGCTGAGCGTCGTGATCGCCGCCAAGGGCTATCCGGAAAAGCCGGTGGCCGGCGGCGCCATCCGGGGCATCGAGCGCGCCGAGGCGCTGCCGGGGGTGACCGTGTTCCACGCGGGAACCAAGAACGATCCGCAGGGCCGGCTGATCGCCGCGGGCGGGCGCGTGCTCAACGTGTCGGCCCGGGCCCGAACCATCGCCGAAGCGCAGGCGATCGCCTACCGCGCGGTCGATCTAATTGATTTCCCGGATGGATTTTGCAGACGCGACATCGGCTGGCGGGCGCTGCGCTGAAATCAGTATGCCGGTCTTGGTAAGGAGTTCCTTAAGGGTTCCCGTCCAAACTGGGCGCGCAACTGTTGCGTCTGGAATGGTTCAGGGCGTGAGTACTGTCTCAGCAACCGAGACCCGGCTACGCGCCGAGCGCGACCGGTTCCTCGCTTTTGCCTTCTGCGGCAACGACATGCTGGTCGAACTCGACCCGACCGGCGCCGTGCAGCTTGCGCTCGGCGCAACCCAGTTCCTGGTCGGCCGCGAGATGCAGGAGTTGATCGGTGTGAAATTCGCCGACCTCTTCGTGGTCGAAGACCGGGCGACCGTTGCCGAAATGGTTGTGAACGCTCTGCAATCGGGCCGTCGGTTCGAGAACGTGCGTGCCGCGTTCGGAACGGCAAAGCGCCTGCCGGTCCAGGTCGAGATGACCGGCTTCGTCATGCCCCAGCTCAACGGCCGCTGCCTCGTCGCGGTGCGGCGGGCCCGCTTCGCGCCCGTGGCGAGCGAGCCCGCCGGCACCGGCGATCCCGTGACGGTCGACTCCGAGGACGTCATCGCCACCGTTCGCGAGGTGATCACCGAACGCGACTTCGCCATCGCCTTCCAGCCCGTGGTCTCGTTGGAGACGCGCGGTATCCACCATATGGAAGCATTGCTGCGGATGCGCCCGACGCTGGACATGTCGACCTTCAAGTTCATCCAGGTCGCCGAGCGCAACGGCCTGATCGCCGAGATGGACCTGGCGATGTGCGAAACGGCCGTGCGGCGGCTGCTGGAAGTGACCGAGAAGGGCCGGCCGTGCACCATCGCGATCAACATTTCGGGCATTTCGATCGAAACGCCGAGCTTCGCCAAGCGGCTGGACGCTGCGCTCAACCTCCGCAAGATGCTCAACCGCCTGGTGATCGTCGAGATCACCGACAGCGGCGCAATCCGCAACCTGCGCGCGGCCAACGACTTCGTGCAGAACCTGCGCATGCAGGGCTTCAAGGTGACGCTCGACGATTTCGGCGCGCGCGGCGCGGCCTTCGAGCAGCTGCGCCACATCGACATCGACTTCGTGAAGATCGACGGCACGTTCATCCGCGAGTCGCGCCGCGACGCGCGCAGCAAGGTGTTCGTGGTGACGATGGCCGGCCTGTGCAAACAATTGAACGTGACGGCAATCGCCGAACAGGTCGAGGACCCGGACAGCGTCACATTCCTGCGCGAATGCGGCATTCCCTACGGCCAGGGATTCGTCTTCGGCAAGCCGATGCTCGACCCGGACCTTCTGATCGGCGAGTCGATGTCGGACACGCGCTGGCGCCGCGACAGCGCGACGATCAACAGCTACGTGCCCGTGCGGCGCGGCGCCTGATCGGTCCTAGCCGCGCCGGGCGGCGAAGAACGCCCGCAGCAGCGCGCCCGCGCGCACGTCGCCGATGCCGCCGTATATCTCGGGCACATGGTGGCAGGTCGCCTGGGTGAAGATGCGCGGCCCATGCACGACGCCGCCGCCCTTCGGGTCGTCCGCGCCGTAGTAGAGCCGCCGGATGCGGGCGAAGGAGATCGCCTGGGCGCACATCGGGCAGGGCTCGAGCGTCACGTAGAGATCGCAGTCGACGAGGCGCGGCACGCCGACCGCGGCGGCCGCGGCGCGGATTGCCAGCAGTTCCGCGTGCGCCGTCGGATCGCGGTCGGTCTCGGTGCGGTTGTGCGCCGCCGCCAGGACGCGGCCCGACGCCGCCTCGACCACGACCGCGCCGACCGGCACCTCGCCGGAAGCGCCCGCCTTCTCCGCCTCGGCCAGCGCGAGGTCCATATACGATTGACGCTCGGTCATGGCGCGACACTGGCCGGGCGCGGCATGCACGGTCAAGCGGGCCGTTGTCGGCGCGATTGGGCATTGTCCGCGTGGTGCGCGCCCCCTAGAATCCCGCCATGTCCCTTCCCGTGATCGGCCTGACGCTCGATGCCGAGCAGCCGGGCGGCTATTCCAAGTTCCCGTGGTATGCCGTGCGCGAGAACTACTGCGCCGCGGTAGCGCGCGCCGGCGGGCTGCCGATCCTGCTGCCGCACGAGCCGGAGCAGGCGGCCGACTATCTCGGCCGCATCGACGGGCTGATCGTCACCGGCGGCGCCTTCGACGTCGACCCGGCGATCTTCGGCGCGACCATGCGCCACGCCAAGGTCACCACCAAGGACCGCCGCACCGCGTTCGAGCTGGCGGTGACGCGCGGCGCGCTCGAGCGCGACCTGCCGGTGCTGGGCATCTGCGGCGGCCAGCAGCTGCTCCACGTCGTGCTGGGCGGCACGCTGATCCAGCACATCCCCGACGAGGTGCCGGGCGCGCTGAAGCACGAGCAGCCGAACCCGCGCAACGAGCCGGGCCACGACGTCATGATCGTGCCCGGCACGCTGCTGCACCGGGTGGTCGGCACGCACGAGCTGCCGGTCAACAGCGCGCACCACCAGGCGGCCAAGGACGAGCCCCGGGGCGTGGTCGTCAACGCCCGCGCGCCGGACGGGGTGATCGAGGGCATGGAGGCGCCGCGCTACCGCTTCTGCCTGGGCGTGCAATGGCATCCCGAGTTCTCGATCTCGCCCGGGGACGACCGCATCTTCGACGCCTTCGTCGCTGCCTGCCGCTGAGAGGGCGGCCCTTCCCGGCATGCCCGAGCCGCAACGCGTCGCCAAGCTGATCGCCCGCGCCGGCCTATGCTCGCGGCGCGACGCCGAGCGGCTGATCGCCGAGGGGCGGGTGAAGCTGGACAACAAGGTCCTGACCTCGCCCGGCGTCGTGGTCGACGAGCCCGCGCGCATCAAGGTGGACGGGCGCCCGCTGCCCGCGCGCGAGCGCACGCGGCTGTGGCGCTACCACAAGCCGGCCGGGCTGGTGACCACGGCGCGCGACCCGCAGGGCCGGCCGACCGTGTTCGACCGGCTGCCGCCCGGCCTGCCGCGCGTGCTCACCGTCGGGCGGCTCGACCTCACCTCGGAAGGCCTGCTGCTGTTGACCAACGACGGCGCGCTGGCGCGCCATCTCGAGCTGCCGTCGACCGGCTGGGTCAGGCGCTACCGCGTGCGCGTGCATGGACGGGTCGATCCGGCCCGGCTGGCGAAGCTGGCCGAGGGCGCGACGGTCGACGGCGTGAAATACGGGCCGGTCGAGGCGCGGCTGGAGCGCGAGAAGGGCGGCAACGCCTGGCTCACCATGGCGCTGAGCGAAGGGCGCAACCGCGAGGTGCGGCGCCTGTGCGAATCGATGGGACTCGCGGTCAACCGCCTGATCCGCGTCGCCTACGGCCCGTTCCAGCTCGGCCTGCTGCCGCGCGGCGCGGTGGAGGAAGTGCCCGCGCGCGTGCTGAAGGACCAGGTCGGCGCGGCCTACGACACGGGGGAAGCGGATTGAGGATCGTCGCCGGCAGGCACCGCGGCCGCGCCCTCGCGGCGCCGGAAGGCCTGCAGGTCCGCCCGACCGCCGACCGGGCCCGCCAGGCGGTGTTCGACGTGCTGGCGCACGGAGCGGACATCGCGGGCGTGCTGACGGCCGCGCGCGTGCTCGACGCCTTCGCCGGCACCGGCGCGATGGGGCTGGAAGCCCTGTCGCGCGGCGCGGAGCGCGTGTGGTTCCTGGAAAAGGACCCGGCCGCCGTCGCGGCGATCCGCGCCAACGCCGTTAAGCTGGGCGAAGCCAAGTCGTGCACGGTCCTGCGCGCCGACGCGCTCCATCCGCCCGCGGCCGAGCTCAAGGTCGCGCTTGCCTTTCTCGACCCGCCCTACGGCGAGAACCTGGCTGCCGAAGCGCTGGAAGCGCTCGCCGCCAAGGGCTGGTTCGCCGACGGCGCCATCGTCGTGGTCGAGCACGACGCCGAGGACAAAGTCGTCCCGCCGCACGACTTCCACCCCGTCGACGCGCGGCGCTATGGCCGGGCGCGGTTCCTGTTTTTGCGCTATCAAGCCTCCGGCGGGAGCTGAGGCCCGGGGGCGGGGGATGACCAGCAGCGTCTACACGGTCAAGGTCGAATGGGGCGATTGCGACCCGGCGCGCATCGTCTACTACCCAAAGTTCTTTTCGTGGTTCGACGCGGCGACCCGGCATCTGTTCGAGAGCAACGGGCTGCTCTGGGACGCGATGACGCGCGAGCACGGCAGCCGGGGCTTTCCGCTGGTCGACGCGCGCGCGAGCTTCCGCCGGCCGGCCCGGTTCGGCGACGTGCTGGAGATCGAGACGCGGCTGAGGCGCTGGGGCACGCGCAGCTTCGAGCTGGAGCACGTGATTCGAATCGAGGGCCAAGTCGCCGTGGAGGGCAGCGAGACGCGCATCTGGGGTATTGACGATCCAGCCCGCCCGGACGGGTTGAAAGCCGGCCAAATTCCGGCCTCGGTCAAGGCCAGGATGCCCGCCGAATCACCCTAAAAAACCAAGCCCTTTCGCCGTTCAAAGCCATTAGGTAGAGTAGGGTTTCGGGGGGGCAGGCCAGTCCGGCCCCGGGCTGGTCCTCCGATCTATCGCAGGAGCTCATACGGATGAGGACGATTCTTTCCGCGACGGTCGTCATGGCGCTGGGCGCGGCGGCGGCGGTGCCCGGCGCGGCGCAGAC
>CAZLBB010000021.1:0-55950 GCA_964557415.1 uncultured Rhodospirillaceae bacterium | reverse complement strand
GTCGGCGCGTCGAACAGGTAGCGCGCCACCACCTCGTAGAAGACGCCGCCGACGCGGGGGATCATCAGCCACGCGACCGCCCGTCCCACCCAGCGGGTGAACCGGTCGATCGCGGCGATGGTCCTGGCGAAACCCGCCGACGCCACGTTCATGTGCCGCTATCCCCCGGAAGAGATCGCGCCGACCCGGGCCAACGGGTCGGCGCTACCCTGCCTCATACCCCTCGCGTACGGACCGAGCCTCGGGGGCCGCGGGCGGGCCGCGGCCCCGTTCGGGCCTAGTTGGTCTTCGGCGGCCAGTAGTAGTTGGCCGCGAAGTCGTAGGCCGGGAACATGAAGCGCTTCGCCGGCACCACCATCGCCGCGTAGGCCTTCTGCGATTCGAGCACCTTCTTGAAGAACGGGTTCTTCGCGGCCTCCTCGGCTGCCAGCTTGTCCCAGGTCTTCAGAAACTCGTAAAGGATGTCGTCCGGCGTCTTCAGCACCTGGACCTTGTGCTTCTCCTGCAGCTCCTTCAGCGCGTCGGCGTTCTGACGCTGCCACTTGCCCCACCAGATCAGGAACGATTCGTTGGCCGCCGACTTGATGATCTCCTGGTACTCGGGCGACAGCGACTTCCAGATGTCGCCATTGATCAGCAGCTCGCCGATCGTCACGTTCTCGTGCATGCCCGGCGTGTAGTGGTACTTCCAGACGTTGTGGAAGCCCAGGCGCAGGTCCTCGACGCCGCCGACCCATTCGGCGCAGTCGATCACGCCGCGCTGCGCCGACGGAATGATTTCGCCGCCCGGCATGTTGACGACGCGCATGCCCATGGCGGTGAAGACTTCCGCGGCCATGCCGGTCTGCCGGCACTTCATGCCCTTGAAGTCGGCCAGGTCCTTGATCGGCCGCTTGAACCAGCCAAAGGCCTGCGGGCCCGAGGGCAGGATCGGGAATACGACGACGTTCAGCTTCAGGACGTCGCGGTAGAATTCCTGGTACAGCTCCCAGCCGCCGCCCTGGTACATCCAGCCCATGACGTCGATGAAGTCCATGCCGAACGTGCCGCCGGGGCCGCCGGTGAACAGCACCGCGGTCTTGTTCTTGCCGACCCAGTAGGCGCCCCAGGAATGCGCGCCGTCGATCACCTTCTTGCTGACGGCGTCGAGCACCTCGAAGGCGGGCACGACCGCGCCGGCAGGCTGGGTCTCGACCTTGACCTTGCCGCCGGTCATCTTCGACACGCGGTCGGCGAAATAGACGAACTGCTCGTGCAGCGTGAGCGACGCCGGCCAAGTCGACTGCATCTTCAGGGTGACGGCCTGCTGGGCCGCGGCGGTACCGGTCCAGCCGGCGACGGAAAGGACGGCAGCCATCGCGGCCGACACGGCCGCGAGCTTCAATCTCGCCATGGATGTTCCTCCCTAAGCGTTGCGTGGCGGACGGTTTTTCCCGTCTCTGTGCCGATGATCGGCTATCCGGGAAAATACGTCCCTGTCTCCGGGGCGTCAACGAGCACGATTGGCGCCGTGCGCGAGAATCCCCGCGATGCTATATATTTAGGCCGTCACAGGCGCCGAGCCGGGGTCCCCGTAGCTCAGCTGGATAGAGCGGCGGTTTCCTAAACCGTAGGTCGCAGGTTCAAGTCCTGCCGGGGACGCCAATTCCGACGAGGCTTTCGTCGATTTCTGCCGTTGCCCACTTCGGACTGGTTGGGACTTTTGGTTGGGACTTTTCGTTCTCATCGCCGAGTCTGTGTCGCCGATCAGGACACATCTGGATTATCTTTGGTTGACCCTCAAATAATCACCGGCGGGTCAGTGAGAATGCGCAGCAGTGTTTTACTCTCACCTGCTCTCGAACCGCCGGCGCTCGGTAGCGAAGGGGAATGACAACAAGCTTCGACGATATCAAGGCCGGCGTTCGCTTGAAGGGGCTAGATGCAGCCGGCATCGCCGAAGTGGTTTCCGTCTCCCGTTTCGGGCCGGATGCGCTAAACCTCGTGTTCCGCGTCGATGGCCGCGTCGGCGAGCGCCTTGTCTATCGCGGCGAGGAAACGGCATTCGAGTTCGTCGAAGCAGGTCGCGCCTATGCGTTCGACGCGGATGGCGGCCTGCTGCGTCTCGCCTCGGAAGCCTGCCGCATCCGCCTCGCCTATCTGTTCGACCCCTACCTGGCGGTGAGCGCCTCGCAGATCGAAGCCCTCCCGCACCAGATCACGGCGGTCTATGGCGAAATGCTGCCCCGGCAGCCCTTGCGCTTCCTGCTCGCGGACGACCCCGGCGCCGGTAAGACCATCATGGCCGGGTTGCTCATCAAGGAACTGCTTATCCGTGGTGACCTCGAACGCTGCCTCATCGTCGCGCCGGGCGGTCTTGTTGAACAATGGCAGGATGAAATGGCCGAGAAGTTCGGTCTCGGCTTTGAGATCTTGACGCGCGACCAGATCGAAGCCTCTATCACGGGCAATCCGTTCGTCGAGAAGCACCGCCTGATCCTTCGCCTCGACATGGCGGCGCGTTCAGACGAGCTGAAGGCGAAGCTGGAAGCCGCGCCGGATTGGGACCTCACCATCTGCGACGAAGCGCACCGCATGGCGGCCTCGTATTTCGGCGGGGAGGTCAAGGAGACGCAGCGCCACAAGCTCGGCAAGCTGCTTGGCACCCGCACGCGAAACTTCCTGTTGATGTCCGCCACGCCACACAACGGCAAGGAAGCGGATTTCCAGTTGTTCATGGGATTGCTCGACGCTGACCGTTTCGAGGGCCGGTTCCGCGAAGGCGTTCACAAAGCCGACGTGTCGGACATGATGCGGCGTCTGACCAAGGAGGAACTCTACCGTTTCGACGGCACCCCGCTGTTTCCCGAACGCCGCGCCTATACGGCCAGTTACAACCTGTCGCCAAAAGAAACTGACCTCTACCAGGCCGTAACGACCTATGTGCGCGAGGAAATGAACCGCGCTGACCGGACAGGCGACGACAAGCGCCGTATGAACGTCGGCTTCGCGCTGCAAATCCTTCAGCGCCGCCTCGCCTCCTCGCCTGCCGCCATCCACCGCTCGCTGGAGCGACGACGCAAGCGGCTCGAAGAACGGCTGCGCGAGGAAAAGTTGATGCGCGATGGTGCCGCCACACCGTTGTCGCGCGCCCCCTCCCTGCCGAGCTACGACCCGGACGACTTGGACGAAGTGCCCGGCGAGGAAGCCGAGGCGATGGAAGAGACCATCGTCGATCAGGCGACAGCGGCACAGACGCTGCTAGAACTAGAAGCCGAAATCGCCATCTTGAGAGACCTCGAAGCCCGCGCCTTGGCGCTCAAGCTCTCCGGCCAGGATGCAAAGTGGCGCCAGCTTGAATCCATCCTCGACGAACCGATCATGGTTGACCCAGCAACGGGCTCGCGCCGGAAAATTCTCATCTTCACTGAGCCCAAAGACACGCTGGAGTATCTGCAGCAGAAGATCGTGTCGCGGGTCGGCGACGCGGCGTCGGTCGTCGTCATCCACGGCGGCATTGCGCGCGAGGCACGCCGCGCGGCCATTGCTGCCTTCAACTCCGACCCGGTCGTGCGGATGATGATCGCCAACGATGCCGCCGGCGAGGGCGTCAATCTTCAACGCGGCGCACACCTGATGGTCAACTACGACCTGCCCTGGAACCCGAACCGGCTGGAACAGCGCTTCGGGCGCATCCACCGCATTGGCCAGACTGAAGTGTGTCACCTCTGGAATCTCTGCGCGGCGAATACGCGCGAGGGCGAAGTTTACCGCCGTCTATTGGAGAAGCTTGAAGAAGCGCGCGACGCGTTAGGCGGTAAGGTCTACGACGTGCTCGGGGAATTGTTCGAGGGCCATGCGCTACGCGACCTGCTGGTGGACGCCATTCGCTATGGCGACCGGCCGGAAACCAAGGCGGAACTGTTCCGCAAAGTGGACGGCGCGGTAGATGTCGCCGCCATCGAGAAGCTCGTCGCCGAGCGCAAGCTCACCTCGGAGGGCATGGATCCGAATGTCGTCTCGGCGATCCGCGAACACATGGAACGAGCGCAGGCACGGCGGCTCCAGCCGCATTTCATTGGCGCGTTCTTCCGTGAAGCCTTCACGTTGCTGGGCGGACGCATTTCCGAGCGCGAGAAAGGTCGCTTTGAGATCCTGCGCGTTCCCTCGATCCTGAAGGAGCGTGACCGCCTCATCGGCCGCGGCGACCCCGTGCTCGATCGCTACGCGCGCATCACCTTCGAGAAGCATCTCGTCGCTGGCCAGCCCCAGGCGGAATTGCTGGCTCCCGGACATCCCCTGTTGGACGCGGCGGTAGACGTGGTGCTGGAGCGGTTTCAGCCGCTCCTAGGCCAAGGCAGCATACTGATCGACGAGGCGGACGACACGGCCGAACCGCGCCTGCTCGTCTATCTTGAACATGCCATCCGCGATGGCCGCACCGTGAAGGCCGGCGAACCACGCGTTGTGTCGCAGCGCCTCCAGTTTATCTACCTAAAGGAGGACGGTTCGGCGTTCGACGGCGGGCCCGCCCCCTATCTCGACTGCCGGCCAGCGACCAGCGAAGAGAAGGCACTCACCACTGGCATCATGACGGAGCCCTGGCTCGCCGGCGGCGTGGAAACCAAGGCGCTCGGCTATGCCATTGCCAATCTAGTCCCGGAGCACCTGGCCGAAGTGAAGCAACGCCGCCTTACCGAGATCGACAAAGTCGAACGCGAAGTCCGTGCGCGGCTCACCCGCGAAATCAACTACTGGGACGCCCGCGCCGCGCGCCTGCGCGAGGAAGAGCGTGCAGGCAAGGAACAGCGGGTCAACGCCCAGAATGCCGAGGCGTTGGCCGCGCGGCTGGTCGAACGGTTACACAAGCGTCAGGCGGAGCTTGACCGCGAGCGCCAGATCAGTGCCCTGCCCCCGGTTCTCAAGGGTGCTGCGCTGGTCATCCCGCGGGGATTGCTTGCGGCCCGCTCTCCGACAGAGGTCCCGAAGTTCACTGGCTTTGCTGAAGACTCGGCCTCAAGGGCCGATGTCGAGCGCCTGGCGATGGAAGCGGTCATGGCGGCAGAGCGCGCGCTTGGCCACAATCCGCGCGACGTGTCGGCAGAGAAGAAGGGCTATGACATCGAAAGCCGCGATCTTGCGACCGGTCACCTACGCTTCATCGAGGTGAAAGGCCGCCATGCGGACGCGCGCGATGTCATTCTTACCAAGAATGAGATTCTTGCCTCGTTGAACGCTCCGGAGGCGTTCATCTTGGCTCTGGTGCGGGTCGATCAGGGCTTTGCCCATCAGCCCATTTATGTGCGGCGATTCTTCAAGCGTGAACTGGGCTTCGCTGAAACCGCGGTCGTCTTCAACATCGACGACCTTATATCGTTGGGAGACGCGGCATGACCGCGACAACCCCTCGTAAGAAACTCTTAGAAGTTTCGATCCCGCTTGAAGCCATCAATGGTGCGTCGAAAAAGCAAAAGGCACCAAAAGGTTATCCGACCTCACTTCACAAGTACTGGGCCCAACGTCCTATAGCGGCGTGCCGGGCAATTCTTTTTGCCCAACTTGTCGACGACCCATCATCTTGGCCCGACCGATTCCCAACGGAAGAAAAACAGGATGCCGAGCGGCGACGCCTGCACAAAGTCATCGAGGCGATGGTACCCTGGGAGGCATCGAACAACGACCGAGTCCTCAGCGAGGCGCGGTGGGAGATTGCACGATCCGTCGCGTGGGGCCTTGGTGAAGAGCCGCCATCGAAGGATAAGCCCAAGGCAGTCCTCAATTACCTTCAGACCAAGGCGCCGCCCGTCTACGACCCGTTCTCCGGCAGCGGCTCGATCCCGCTTGAAGCGCAGCGGCTGGGGCTGCGCGCCTACGGTTCCGACCTCAACCCGGTGGCGGTGCTGATCGGCAAGGCATTAGTTGAAATCCCGCCGAAGTTCGCCGGTCAGCCGCCCGTAAACCCGAAGGCGCGTGAGGAAGCGAAACATGGCGACCTGCGCGGCTGGCGCGGCGCTCAAAGTCTCGCCGAAGACGTGCGCTACTACGGCCAATGGATGCGGGACGAAGCCGAAAAGCGCATCGGCCATCTCTACCCGAAAGCCAAACTGCCCGATGGGTCGGAGGCAACCGTCATCGCGTGGTTGTGGGCGCGCACTGTGCGGTCACCCGACCCCGCCGCCAAAGGCGCGATGGTGCCGCTCGTCTCATCATTCATGCTCTCGACCAAGGAAGGCAAGAAGACCTGGGTTGAGCCTGTGATCGACCTCAGCGCGCCGCATGGGTGGCGGTTCGAGGTGAAAACAGGAAAATTGACGACGGCGGAAGAGGACAGGCTGAAGAAAGGGACGAAAACAGGTCGGGGCTCGAACTTCTTCTGCATATTGACGGGTGCGGCTATTGATGGCGATCACGTCAAACCGGAAGGTCTCGCAAGCCGAATGGGCGCACGCCTCATGGCTGTGGTCGCTGAAGGTAATTGGAGCCGCATCTATCTATCGCCTACTGCCGACCACCAATCAGTCGCCGAAACTGCAAAGCCGCAATGGGAACCAGAAGGCGACTTACCCCACGATCCGCGTAACTTTTGGACTGTTCAGTATGGTTTGACGACATTTGCGTCGCTCTTCACTCCACGCCAGCTTGTGGCATTAACGACTTTTTCCGATCTGGTAGGTGAGGCACGAGAAAAGGTTCTCGCCGACGCACGTGCCGCCGGTCTTCCCCTCGCCGCTCGCCTCGCCGACGGTGGCACTGGCTCAGAAGCATATGCGGATGCGGTGGCGACTTACTTGGCTTTTGCCGTGAGCCGGGCCGCGGACTATGGCAGCTCAATCTCGACCTGGCTGAGTGATGATAATGCCATACGAGGCACATTTGGCCGGCAAGCACTGCCCATGACTTGGGATTTCTGCGAAGGGAACTACTTCGGTGATTCCAGCGCAGCGTTGGAGACCATTCTCAAAACCATATCTCATGTGATCGCTCATCAGCGTAGCGACACCACAGCATCCATCTCCAACATTGACGCGGCAAAGAATGGCTACCCTGCACGGCCCTGTGTGATCGACACTGATCCTCCGTACTACGACAATATTGGATACGCCGATCTATCTGATTTCTTTTACGTTTGGCTGAAGAGATCATTGTCTGAAATCTGGCCGGACCTATTCCGCCGAATAATGACGCCAAAAGATGGGGAACTTGTCGCGACCCCATATCGGCACGGAGGCAAGGATAATGCCGAAACATTCTTCATGACAGGCATGAGCGAAGCGCTGACCGCCATGAGGCAGGCCGCTAGCGACGATTGCCCACTAGCAATCTATTATGCGTTCAAGCAGGCAGAAGCTTCGGCAGACGGCATTACGTCGGCCGGATGGGCCACCTTCCTGCAAGCCGTCGTTGACTCAGGACTTGTGGTCGACGGCACATGGCCGCTACGAACTGAAAGCGCGGGCCGGCTAATTGGGCGCGGCGCGAACGCTCTCGCCTCCTCCATCGTCCTGGTCTGCCGCAAGCGTTCTGCCAACGCCAGCATCGTCTCCCGATCCGATTTTATCCGCGCTCTCAAGCGCGAACTGCCCGACGCCATCGACGACATCCGCAAAGCCGGCGTCGGTCCTGTTGATATGCAACAATCGGTCATCGGCCCAGGCATGGGGGTTTTCTCGCGCTACACGAAGGTGCTGGAAGACGACGATAGCGCCATGACTGTGAAGACGGCTCTATCCCTGATTAACCGCGTCTGGGGCGAGATAGAGAACGAACTCGACGCGGCGTTCGATCCTGAAACTCAGGTCGCGCTCGCTTGGTACGCAGATTACGGCTTCGATGCTCGGGCCTCCGGAGATCTGATCACGCTTGCCAATGCGAAAAACATCTCCTCCGACGCGCTGTTCGCCTCAGAGGTTTTCTCCAACCTGAAAGGAAAAGCGGCACTCACGGCACGCGAAGACTTGCCCAAGCATTGGAGCCCGGCGACCGACAAGTCGCCGACGGTCTGGGAGTGCGTACAGCACACCGCCCGCGTGCTCAACGCGGAAGACGGCGGCGGAGAGGCTGCGGCCCGCCTCGTCGGGCAGATGGGAGCAAAGGCGGCCGACGCACGGGCGTTGGCCTATCGCCTGTTCGAGATTGCCACGCAGAAGGGCTGGAACCAGGAGGCGCTGGTCTACAACGAGCTAGCCCAGGAATGGCCGCATCTCGAAGACCTGGCATCGAGCACGCCACGCGAAACGACGCCGGCGCAGGCCAGCTTTCTTTAGGAATTAGGAGGGGGAGCCCATGACGGCCGAGAAAGAAAACCTGCGCCGGGTCCAGGACGGCCTCTACCACCTCCAGCGCGGGCTTGTGCCGTTCGTCGAAGGGCGGATGAAAGGCAAGCATGGGGCGAATTGGCTCCACTACGCGAGCCGCGCCGTCGGCGGCAGCCCGAATGCGAAGCTCGATGCATACGGCCTCCTCAAGACGATCCTCGATAACTGGCGCGAGGTATTCGACGAGAGCTTTAGCCGCAACGACAAGCACAAAGTGCGCAACTTCACCTCGATGGCGCTGGAAGCGCGCAACGCTACCTCGCACCTGTCCATCCCCCTCCAGGACGACGAGGCGCTCCGCTATCTCGACGCCATGCACCAGCTCCTACGGCTGGTGAAGGCACCGGAAGTTGAAGTGACGGAACTGAAGCGTCTCTACGACGAACAGCGCAAGTCCGGCATGGCTACGGCGGCGAAGGAAGCGCCGGCCGCCGCACCGGCGCCCTCGCTCGTGCCACAAGCGGCCGAAACGCCAGGCAAGGCGCTCAAACCCTGGATCGAAGTGGCGCTGCCACACCCGGACGTGCTGGCTAACCGTTTCAAGGAAGCCGAGTTCGCCGCCGACTTATTCGCCGTCGATGCTGGCTACGCGACCGAGGACTACGCGGCACCGGAGAACTTCTACCGCATCACCTTCCTGACCGAGGGCCTGAAGCGGGTGCTGCTGTCGGCACTCCAACGCCTGCGCGGATCGGGAGGGGATCCCGTCATCGGTCTCCAGACCGCCTTCGGCGGCGGCAAGACGCATACCATGCTGGCCGTCCTCCATCTCGCGAAAGCGACCGACCTCGAGCTGCTTGAGGGCATCGCCCCGCTGGTTGAGAAGGCGGGCATCAAGACCTGGAAGAAGCCAAAGGTCGCTGTCTTTGTGGGATCGTCCAAAGGCACCGACGTTTCCCTGAACCTGAAGGATGGCCCGAAGCTCCATACGCTGTGGGGCTACATCGCCTGGCGGCTTGCCGGCGACAAGGGATTGAAGATCGTTCAGGAAGCCGAGACGGCGCGCACCAATCCTGGCTCCGAACTGATGGTCGAGGTTTTCAAGCTAGCGGGACCGAGCGTCATCCTGCTCGACGAACTCGTCGCCTTCGCCCGCCAGTTGCCGGACGACCGCTTCGAGGCATTCCTGTCCTTCGTCCAGTCGCTCACCGAAGCGGCGAAGATGGTGTCGGGCATCCTCATCGTCGGGTCGCTTCCCGAGAGCGACCTCGAAGCCGGTGGCGACAAGGGTGTCCAGGCATTGAGGCGGCTGCAAGCCGTGTTCGGCCGCGTCCATTCGACCTGGCTGCCGGCATCCGGCGACGAAACCTACGAGATCATCCGGCGACGCCTGTTCCAGCCGTTCGACGCCGACGGCGAGAAAGCGCGAGACGAAACGGTCAAGGCATTCCACGACCTGTACCGCAAGAACGCAGCCGAGTTTCCGCCCGAGGCGAAGGAAGCACGCTACCTCGAACTCCTGCGCCTCTCCTACCCCATCCACCCGGAGCTGTTCGACCGGCTGTCCAAAGACTGGGCCAGCCTGGAGAAGTTCCAGCGCACGCGCGGCGTGCTGCGGTTCATGGCCAATGTCGTCGGCGTGCTCTGGCACGCCCAGGTGCGCGACCCGCTGATCACGCCGGCGCGCGTGCCGATCGCGCATGAACGCATCCGGGCAAGTGTGCTCTACCCGCTCGATCCGGGGTTCGGCGCCGTGGTGGATCGCGAGGTGGACGGCGACAGCGCCTTACCCTCTCGGATGGAAGCCAATCCCAGCCGCCGCATCTCGCAGCTCCGCGCTGCGACCCGCTCCGCGCGGGCGGTGTTCCTGTGCTCAGCGCCGCTAGTCGGCCAGCCGAATGCTGGCCTCAATGGGCAAGGACTGCGCCTAGCCTGCGCCGAACCGGGCGACCAGTTGGCGATCTTCGGGGAGGCGCTGCGCGAGCTGTCGGAGCGAGCAACATATCTCTACGAGGAAGCCGGGCGGTACTGGTTCTCCACGCAACCGACGCTGAACCGGCTCGCCGATGAACGCGCCAAGGCGTTGCCCGACCATGAGGTAGACGCGGCCATCGTGCAGGTGCTGCGGGACGACGCGGGAACCAAGGGTGGTTTTCATCGCGTCTATGCCGCGCCGGACGACCCCATCGCAATCGATGAGGCCGCTTCCCTCTCCCTCGTCATCCTCGGGCCGGAGATGCCGCATGCGGGAAAAGGAGCGACGGCTTCGCTCGCCGCCGAAGCGGCGAACGAGACTCTCACTCGCTGCCGGGCATCGCAGCGACGCTTTCGCAACACTCTCCTCTTCGCAGCGCCAGATGAGGGTTTGCTCGGAACGGCGCGCGAAGCGATGCGCAAGGCGATGGCCTGGACCTCCATCGTCGGAGACAAGCGCCTCCAGCAGCAGTTGACGCAGACGCAGGCCGGCGACGCTCTCGACAAGCAAAAGACCGCTCGCGAGGGCGCACAGAAAGCCGTCCGCCTCGCCTGGAACCATGTGCTCTATCCGGAGAAGGACGCGAACACCACGGCAGGCGCTGCGTTTCATTTGGAGCATCTGTCAATCACGTCCAAGGATCGGTCGGCCATTCCCGCTGTCGTTTACGACAAGGCAAAGAGCGACGGCATCGTCAAGGAACGGCTCGGCCCCGACTCTCTGTCTCTCCACCTTAAGCCACTCTGGCCAGACGACCGCCCTCACCTGCCTATCACCGAGTTAGCGGAGTGGTTTGCGGCCTATGTCTATCTCCCCAAGCTGCGGGACCGCGTTGTTCTCGAGTCCGCAATCCGCGATGCCGTAGGGAAGCTCGATCCTGCCTTCGGCTACGCGGATGCCTACGATGATGTCAGCCAAACCTACAATGGGCTGGCCTGGGCGAAGGCGCCGCCCGAGCTGATCCCGGACACCGCGTTGCTGGTGCGGGGCGAGGTCGCGCTTGAAGCTCTGATGAAGGCAAAACCGACTGGACAGACCGGCGAAAAGACGGTGCCGGCCAGTGATGGCTCGACACCACCCGATGCCGGATCTAGCGGCAACACATCGGCGCCTGCCGGACTGAAGCGGCCTAAACGCTTCTTCGGCTCGGTCGAAATCGACATGGTACGCCCCGTCAAGGCGTTCGACGCAATCCTGAACGCCGTAATCATGGAGCTTCAGCGCGCGCAGGGCGCGAAGGTGAAATTGACATTGGAGATCGAGGCGGAGACCCCGGAGGGCTTCTCGGACGCGGACGTTGGCGTGGTGCGCGACAACGCGCGGCAGATGAAGTTCAAAACTGAGTCGACGGGGTTCGAAGATTAGACGTCAGGGACCGTATAGCCATCGCAGACCCGAGTTGCCTCGTCATCTACAGACAAATGCCGCCTGGACGATGCCGACGATACTGCCGTCCGTGTTGCTAAGGGGCATGGTAACCGGCGACTGATGTTCGGGGGAATCCGATCGAGGCCATAGCCAGCACTCGCCTTTAGCATCCATGCGCAGCTCACGTACGACCACCTCCTTATAGTTACCGCGATCGAAAGCGACGACCACGTGATCGCCGTGCCTGACACCCTTTCCCTCGGACGCTGGATCATAGATCACCAAGAGGCACCCTTTTGGATACCTTTGAGAGAAATCGTCCCCGCTGACCTCCATGACGAACGAGCGATCGGGCGCCACGGAAACTGCGGGCAATCGCACCGATGACCATCGTTCTCTGGGCCATGTTCTTTCATACTGAAGCAGACCAGCGCCGACTTCCCCAATGATCGGATAGTCGCGTTCAGGATGCTGCTTGCTCTCGCGTGCAAACAGTTCCTGGACAGGGATACCCAGGGCATCGGCGAACATCTTCAGCGTGCCAAGCCGGGTATTACTCACGCCATTTTCCACACGTGAAACGTGTGCTGGGGATACACCAACACGCTTTCCGAGAAACTCGGTGGTCCATCCCCGAGCTTCGCGAAGCTCCTTGATTCTTAGTCTCGGCAGGGCGGCCGCCGAACAGTTGGACAACATGGTGCTTCCCAAATTTGAATGCGGGGAACTTATCATGAACACCTTGACATTGCAATACCCATTATGTAATAGGATGCCCAGTCAGTAAACAAATTTGCTTACAGGCACTAAAATAGGAGATATAGCCCGTCCGCTAAACTCGTTCACTGTGCTTGCCGAACTGAAAGTCCCCGTAGCCCACCAGCAACATCCGGCAAGCGCGACTGATCATCCCACACGAAGCATTTCGACTGCGTCGGCCGGCGTAACGTGGACGTACTGGCCCGACCGTCTCGGTTTAGATGCCCGCCAAGTGCGGCAAATAGCCGAAGAAGTAACGTGCGGCTTCGCGGTGGACAGCTAGAGCGAACACCTTCCGGAGAAGCAGGCTTGCCGAATGAGAATTCCTTGCCCCACGTTGGGCGCACCCGCTCAACGGGATCGAAGAACGGGACGTGGATTGGGAATCACAGGCCCGGGTCGTTTCCTCCGCCGCCAATTGAACCCAAAGACTTTACCGCTGCGCAGAAACGGTGCCTGGAGGACATTGCGAAGTCCCGCGAGCTCAAGCACGTCGATGTTCGAATCGCACTTCTGATCATCTTCAGAATGGATCGAAAGAAGGGATTCTCTTTTCCAGGGCTCAGAAAACTTCAGGAAGAAAGCGGTTGCTCCAGGTCGACGGTGCAGCGCTCGATTGAGCGGTTGGTGACCGGCGGATGGTTGTTCCGAGTGTCCGGCACCGGCCACTTGGCGAGCAGGTACGGACTCGATTGGCCGAGGTGGGTCCCGCCGAAGCGCTCCGGCTCCCTTTCGAGCCCCGATCCGCGCCAAGTACCGTTCTTGAGCCAATGAAGGAGGCATCATGGGTACCCATCCTGAGGGCGCGTTCATGGTACCGCAGGGGTATCACTGGTTACACCCGAATCTCCTGAAAGAACCTCCTAACAGAACCGCCTTCATTTCCCCACCGCTGGCGGTGGGGGCAGACAAGGTTCGGCCCGCCCGATCTTGGGTCACGCGCGGACGATACTGGAGCGGCCTATGTCGGGCTGATGTCGCGCGGAACAGGAACACGTGTCAATCGGCGTCCAAAGTTGACCCCCGATCGGCGTCCAATTTTGCCCCCTGGCGGCGAGTGGAACTGGACGCCCGGAGGCGATGCGCGGAGCCCTTGCGTAGCGCAGCGCATCGCCGGAGGGCGCTCTCCTGGCCTTTTGGGTTAGGGGCGGTCGGGTTCAGGCGCGGCTTTTGAAGCGCCAGCTTTCGTTGCCGGTCTCGACGATGTCGCAGTGGTGAGTGAGCCGATCGAGCAGCGCGGTGGTCATCTTGGCGTCGCCGAATACGCTGGGCCATTCGCCGAAGGCGAGGTTGGTGGTGACCAGGATCGAGGTCCGCTCGTAGAGCCGGGCGATGAGGTGGAACAGCAACTGGCCGCCGGATTGGGCGAAGGGCAGATAGCCGAGCTCGTCGAGAACGACGAAGTCGAGCCGGGTGAGCTGATCGGCGATCCGTCCCTGTCGGCCATCGCGGGCCTCGGCCTCGAGACGGTTGACCAGGTCGACGACGCTGAAGAAGCGGCCGCGCCGGCCGGCACGGATCACCGCGCGGGCGATCGCGACGGCGAGATGGGTCTTGCCGGTGCCGGTGCCGCCGACCAGGACACAGTTGCGCTGCTGATCAAGGAAGCCGCCCGTGGCCAGATCACGGACCAGGTTCTCGTTGATCGGCGTGCCTGCGAAGTGGAAATCGCCAAGCTCCTTGGCCAACGGCAGCCGGGCGATGGTGAGCTGGTATTTGATCGACCGGGCCTGCTTCTCGGCGATCTCGGCCTTGAGCAGGTCGCCGAGGATGCGCTGCACCGGGTGCTGGCGCTTCAGCCCGGCCTTGATGACCTCGTCGAAGGCGGCGCGCATGCCGGCGAGCTGCAACTGGCCCATCAGGTCGAGGATCTCCTGGCGCTCCATTACCCGGCCCTCCGCAGCCCGTCGTAGCGAGCGCAGTCGGCCTGGGGCGCATGGGCGAGCCGCAGCGCGTCGGGCGTCATGATGGTCAGTGGCGCCGGCGCAGCGCGCGAGCGCGCCAGGATATTGAGCACCACGTCGCTGGAGAACACTCCGTCCTTGAGCGCGGCGGCGCAGGCCGTCTCGACGGCTGACAGCCCGTCGGCCAGCACGGCGGTGAGAATCTCGACCATCTGCCGGTCGCCGTCAGGCAGGCCGGCCAGCCGGCGCCGCACCCGTTCGATCGCCCCGGGCAGCACCCAATCCTTGAACGGGGCGCCGTTCCTGAGGGCCCCAGGCTTGCGGGCGATCACCGGGACGTAGTGCCAGGGATCGTAGGCGGTCTGCTGGCGTCCGAAGCGCCTGACGTGCTCGGCCACGATGGCGCCATCCTGGCGGATGACGATCCGGTCGGCATAGGCGTGGACCTCGACCGGCCGGCCGACGGCCGATGCCCGGACCGAGTACTTGTTGCTGTCGAAGCGCACCAGGCAGGTCTTCGAGACCGACGCCGGCACGGCATGGAACCCGTCGAACCGACCGGCATAGGGCACGAACTGCGGCCGCTCCGCCTCGAACGCGTCCCAGACCGTCGTCTCCGGCAGCTCGGGGTGGCGGTGAGCCTTGGCATGGGCGATGCACCGATCAACCAGCCAGCCGTTGGGTAGTGGGTCAGTTTGAGATTTGACCGGCCATCGCCTCTGTTGCCGTCTTAGCAGCGCGTTGCCATATTTGCACCATGGCGGCTCGCGACAGATGGGAACTTTCCTTGCGCTGTCCCCAGTGTGGGGCAGCCGGAACCGCGCACGTTTCAGAGGACGACCACCCATACATGCGCGATCCTCATTTCGCGGTGGACGAGCTTACTCCTGGATTCGCGGTTCAAAAGCTCGGCCGTACCTCGATCGATACTATAATCACGTGCGCCAAGTGCGGAGTTTCTGCTCGGTGACGAAGCGCATCAAGCGACCCCGTGACCCGCTCCAGCTCGCGAAGCTGATCGGCGATATCGCCACGGGGCAGGTAGAGGACAAGACCGAAGATAAACGCGACCCGGCCGCTGTTGAGTTGGGTCGGAGGGGCGGCCTCAAGGGCGGATTCGCCCGAGCGAAGGCCCTGGATGCAGACACTAAGCGGGCGATTGCGAAGAAGGCTGCTGCTGCACGGTGGCGTCAGAAGGAGTAGGGCGATTTTCTAATCTGATCCTTCTTACCGAAAGCCACTCCCCGTCTTTCTCTCGTATTCTTACCTCGATTTGACCGGGGGCCTTGGCAGCAAACCTAAGCCTCGGGATCGGTACGTAGGCGAGTTCGAGCGGGCCAGTTGGCTCTTTGAAATCTACGTCAAATACAACCCCCTGTGACATTCCCTGATCTGGCCCGACAAACTCGATTTCCATTTCTAGGTGGCCAGGTTTGAGAACCTGCATGACCATAAGAAATGTCAAGGGAACGGCGGCGGGGAACTTTTCCACAATAATGTTGCCTGTATACAGGCCAATTATTATTTGTTTCCCGGTTATTTCTTGACGCATTTCATCGCACACAAGTACAGCCAGCGGCTTCATGTGCGAGAGTAGTTTAGCCTTGGGCTTTGCTTTAGCCATGTCTTGTCGCGCTCTGCACCATATAGACGTTTGCTGAGGTTGATGCAGTGTGGCTCTCATCGCCTTGGCCGAAGTACCCAATCACCTTAGGTGCTGGCGCACTCTCGGTTTCGGCTGAGCGGATAACCCAATCAGGACCGACGTAATTACGTGGCGCCCTATCATCGAGAGGTGCGATTGTAAATTCCAACTCGCAGGCGCCAATAGCCAGTAGAAGGTCGCTAATAGTGTCCAGCGTCCAATTTCCGGGTGCAGCAAGCCAGCGTGTAATCTGCTCCGGGCTTTTGTGAATGCGCCTCGCTATATCAGCCTTGGTTAGCCCGCATTGCTGGCGCCGAACAAATTCTGAAACAATGCGGTCATAGAGACGATTACGCTGGCGCTCCCGAAAATAGGCAAGCTTGCCGTATGGGATTTCCTGTCCGCTCGTGATTTCAGACAAGAATGATGTTTGAGACGTATTCATTGGCATCACTCCTGGATAGCGGCAGATAGGGGTTGAACAGGCCACGCCAACGCGTCTTGCAGCGCTCGCGTGCGTCGCGCCACTCTTTTGAACCCGGGCCACCAAGGGCCTCACGAAGCTCATAAGTGAGGGCAACGAACGTGTCTTTTTCTGAAAAGAGCCCAAGCACCCGAATCCCCGGACGGGGGTCGCGGCTGCGAATATCCCAAACCTCATCCTCGGGCGGGTCAATACGTGCCATATAGGCCGATTTCGGTTTCTTGTACGGATCTTCCGCGACGCTGATCAGTCTCCCTTCCACAAACATTTCAAGATCGGCCCGCAGGCGGCCGGCCCTCATTTCTTCGGGGATGGAAGCCCAGGGGCCAGCGAGAAAATCGTTTATCTCAGTTGAAATGAACATCGATCGCCCGATTGCCGATCCAGTAACCACCGGTAGAAACTCAAACAGGCGTACTTCGCCCATTCGGTTATTGATTTCATCACGTATTGACATATAAGTCAATCCATCCAGAACCGCAATCACTGGTTGGTCATAACCGATCAATTATCCGGGGAGTAGCAGCAAAGACACAATATGAAAATCAAAGTGACCTTTTGCTTGACCGGTCATGCAATTGGTCATATTATGCAGACATGAACAAGCTGAGCAATGCGGGCCGCACAAAAATTCTCGAACTGATGGTCGAGGGCATGTCGATCCGCTCAATCGCACGTGTGACTGGCGCCAGCAAGAACACCATCCTCAAGCTTCTCGAAGACGCTGGCCGGGTTTTCTCCGACTACCAAGACCTCGTCATGCGCGACCTGCCGTGTCAGAAGGTGCAGGTTGATGAGATTTGGTCCTTCGTGCAGGCGAAGGAAAAGAACGTCCCGCAAGAGCGCAAAGCCCTGGGCATCGGCGACGTGTGGACGTGGACGGCCGTTGATGCCGAT
Source organism: uncultured Rhodospirillaceae bacterium (assembly GCA_964557415.1). Taxonomy (GTDB): domain Bacteria; phylum Pseudomonadota; class Alphaproteobacteria; order JAEULC01; family JAEULC01; genus JAEULC01. Next base: position 38,684 of record CAZLBB010000021.1, on the reverse strand, counting down.
ACGAAGCTGATCCCGACATTCTTCGTTGGCGGCCGGGATAGCGACCACGCCCGCTACTTTATATCCGACTTGGCAAGCCGGATGGGCAACCGCATCCAGCTTACGTCTGACGGGCACACTGCGTACCTAAAGGCGGTCAAGGCGGCGTTCCGCGACGAAGTGGACTACGCACAGCTCGTGAAGATTTACGGCGCGCCCTCACAGTCGAATGAGGCGCACCGCCGCTATAGCCCGACGCCGTGCATTGGCGCACAGCGCAAGCCGGAAATCGGCAACCCGGACCCGGACCATATCTCTACCAGCTATGCCGAGCGGCAAGACCTGAACATCCGCATGGGCCTGCGCCGCTTCACGCGGCTGACCAACGCTTTCAGCAAGAAGATGCAGAACCACGTTCATGCGCTGGCGATCTACTTCATGCATCACAACTTCATTCGCATTGTCCCGAGCCTGCGCGTGACGCCCGCGATGGCTTCCAATGTCACGGACAAGCTGTGGAGCATGGAAGACGTGGTTGCGCTGGTTGAGGCTGCGGAGCCGCCGCCAGCAAAGCGCGGCCCCTATCGCAAGCGGGAGACGGCTTAGCGCGCGTCCTCGATGATCGCGGTCCCTTGGCGCGCCGCCATAACGTAGATATCTATTAGACGAATCGCCGCCTCATATGATACAGCCTTCGCGAGTATTTCAATGCCTGCCGATGGCTGGCCGGCATCGAACTCGTAGATGAAATAGCCGGTATCGTCCCCAAGAGCATGAGCTCGGTTTTGCTCGAAGGCATCGCTGGAAACAGGCGATACACACAGCTCCCGGCCGTCGGGAGTGCGCGCAGAAAAGATCAGGTGTCTAGTCATGGCAGACCCTCCGATAATCTGGCGAGTTAATCGTCACCCTCGGTTCACGGCTCTTGAACTCGGCGAGTACATGGCGGCCGACGACAAGAAGCGCGAAACCATTCGCCGAAACTTGAAGTACGAGCGCCTTGCGCCGTCTCTTCTTTACCGAGTGGTCCACCAAGCTGTCGCGTCATATCTTGTCAGCCCGGTAAGAGACCGCAGGGTGTTGCAGCAATGCCGCCAAGCTCTTGAGCTTGAGAGAGAAAACGCCACAAACCCTCAACAGCAAGACAACGCCACATACGCTATTCGCTCCCTCGATACCTTCGAGAGAAGTCTTAACGCGCTGCCGATCGGCGGCATCAATCTGGAGCGCGCGCCACCTTACCGCCCCCATATCATCGAGGGGGTGAAAGTAAGTATTCAGCCCACTGTGCTCATCCGCGTGAACAGGCCCAGAGGGGCGCCATTGAGGGGCGCGCTGATCGTGGATGTCGCCAAGGGCATTGAGGCTAAGAGTGACGAAGCGAAGCAGCGCGCGACTATGGCGATGACTCACTCGGCAATCCTCTTGCACGAGCACATCGCGAACGCTGTGGTCACCGAGTCCGAAAAATCGTCGGCCGAACATTGCTTGGTCTTCCACACGCATCGATCGGAACTAGTGGCCTCTCCGACGAACTACCGCAGGCAGCTGGCGGTCATGGAGGCGTCTTGCAGAACCGCTTATGCGATGTGGAAAGATGTGTCGCCGCCGCCCAGCTTCGACTCGAAATTCGCCCGGTTCCGCGACTAATTTCAAACTGACCCATTACCAGCCGTTGAGCTCCTCGTAGCTTCCGAACTTCAGCCGCGGCGTGAAGAACCGTTCGCGCACCACGCCCACCTGGTTCTCGACCTGGCCCTTCTCCCAGCCGGCCCCTGGCGTGCAGGCCACCGGCTCGACCAGGTAGTGCGCGCACATCTGCAGGAAGCGGCGGTTGTAGGCCCGGTCCTTGCCGACGAACACCGTGTCGACTGCCGTCTTCATGTTGTCGTAGATGCCGCGCGTGCACGCGCCGCGGAACAACGCAAACGCCCGGTCGTGCGCGTCGAACACCATCTCCTGGCTCTCGCGCGGATAGGCCCGCACGAACAGCATCCGGCTGTGGCACAGCCGGACATGGGCGACCTTCACCGTCGTCGTCACCCCGTCCAGCACCACGATCTCGTGGCTCCAGTCGAACTGGTATGCCTCGCCCGCTGCGAAGCTCAGCGGCACATAGGCCGCAGCACCCGCCGCCCCGCGCGCCTGGCGCCACGCCTTCGCGTAGCGTCGGATCGCGTCATAGCCACCGTCGTAGCCTTGCCCACGCAGCTCCTCGAACAGCCGGATCAGCGTCAGCCGCTCCCGGTCGGACTTGGCGTCGTTCTCTTCCAGCCGTCGATCCAGTTCCTCCTGCCAGCTTCCCAGCTTCGGCCGCGGCTGAACCTCCCGCTCGTAACGGAACTCGGTCGATCCGGACCGCAGCACCTTGCGCACCGTGTTGCGCGACACCCGCAGGTCGCGCGCGATCTCCTTGATCGTCCTGCCCTGCACAAAGTGCGCCCGACGTATCCGTCCGATCGTCTCCACTACCAGCATCCTCCGACACCCGCTCCCTCCATGGAAGCGGACAGCCTGAACTGCCTTCGATCAGAGGGGTCAATATTGGACGCCGATCACCCCTCAACGGGGGTCAAAATTGCACGCCGATTCACAATCCAGACCACCTTGTTCGCCGGCACCGGCGGATACGAGCGCAACGCCGACCTCAAGGGCCGCGAGAAGCCGAGAAGCTACGGCGTGGTGCGCAACGGCGAGCCGGAACGATCCGACTGCGCGCTCGATAGCGACAGCGACGCATCGACCGAGGTGTCGCGTCGCCTTACTCTCCACAAGTCCGACCGCGACATCTTCCGCGTCGTCACCAAGACGCAGCCGTTCAGGGTCGAGATCAACAATGTTGTCGAGCTAATCGATTCCCGCTTCGAGATTTTGATCGGCAGGACCTACCAACACGGTATCTGATGGGTCAGATGTTGGTTGGGACTTTGGTTGGGACTCTTGTCCGATGTTCCGTGACTGTTCGCTGATCGTTCCAAGACCCGCTGCAGCGAATTCAACGGTTTGCGTCCAGGAAACCGTTTTCCTAAACCGTAGGTCGCAGGTTCAAGTCCTGCCGGGGACGCCAACGGCCACCGCCGACCCGCCGGGGCCCGATCGTTCGCCGGCGCCAGGGCCGCAACGCGCGGCACGGCCGTCTCTCTGCTCTGTGACCGCCGTCACACCATGCCAACGCGCACGGCGCTAAGGTCCATCCGACAGTAGGGAAGCTGCTCCCGAAGGCCGGACGACGCAGAGCGGACGTCAAACTCGGCAGGTGGGACATGGGCCAGCAGGCCGGCACGTATCATAATCAGCGCGACTATCTGCGCATCATCGCCATGACCGCGCTCGACATCGCCCGCGCACGCGGCTGCGACGCGGTCACCGCCGACGAATGCGCCATCCGCGAGCTGCAGCGGGTACGCCCCGACCTGACCGCGGGCGAGGCCATGCGCTTCCTGCGCGCCGCGCGGCAGTATTTCCGCGCCGGCTAGAGCATCGGCGCTACAGGCGGGCCACTTGGATCGCCGTTTCGCCCATCACCTGCCCCGCCGGCACTTAGAAGCGCTGCGCCTGCTGCCGGCCGTCGCAGCGCGCGGCCGGAGGTGGAAAAGGTTTCCCACCCGCACGTCGTCAATCTGCGGCGGCTCTACGTCGGCGCCGATGCAGCTGCGGCCCAGCGTAGCGGGGAAGAATTGGTCGGCGTTGCCGCCGGCCCGGATGATCGGGATGCGATCGAGCACCTCGATGCCCGAGTGCGCGAGACCGGCGCGGCGCAGGCCGGCACGACGAGGAAGCTGGCACCCAAACGCCGCGCTCCATCGCGGGGCACGCGGATGATCGCGACCGTTAATCGCACCATGTCGTTGTCCTCGGTTGCGCGCATGCCTTCGGCACCCAGGGCGCGAACCAACGCCACAAGCTCACCGGTCGAAGGCGGCGGAGCGGCGGCGCGCCGACTCCGCTGCGGCGAACCGTGACAGCCGCCGAGTGATGGCGTATGGGATGCCCTGGTCAGCCCGGTCATCCAGGTCATCGCCTTGCGCCGCCGCCATCGCCGCCAGCTGATTGTCGCCGCGACCGTCCTCGCCGCCATCGCGGCGGCCGCAGCGGTCATGGCAGCCGGCATCCGGGCCGTCTGGACGTGGCAGCACCGCCATGTGGAGACGCTGCTGGCCGAGCAGCTGCAAACCACGTCCGGCATCGGACAGCGTCTCCTGTCGGACAGCGCCGCGCAGCTGGAGCGGGTCGGCGGGCGCTGGACGGGCGGCTGCGACGATGATGCGCTGGAGCTGCTGCGCGACCTGGTGTTTCACAGCCTGGTCATCGGCGAGGCGGCCTTCTTCGACCAGGCGCTGCGCGCGGTCTGCACCAACTACGGACCGCCGCCGCGGCCATTCGGCCTGCATCCTGACGCCGTCGCCGCGCTCGGCCGAGAAAAGCTGGCCGTGGTGATGAACGAGCGCAGCCCGGTGATGGGCGAGCGCACCATCGGCGTCGACCGCGTGCTGCCCCGCGGCGCCATGTCGATCCAGATCAACCCGCTTTTGGTCGAGCAGGTCCTGGTCCACGACGTCATCCAGCCCGACATGTGGAGCGGGCTGTTGCTGAAGGACGGCACCGTCCTGGCGGGCTCCGGTCCGGCGGTCGAGCCCGCGCTGCTGCGGGAGGCGGCCGCAGCTGCGCAGCCTCGGGAAGCGGGCGCATCCCGTTTCGACACGGCGGACCATGCGCCGGTCCTCTATGCCGCGCGGCATCTCGACGGTTTCCCGGTGGTCGCGCTCGCCAGCATGCGCGCGCCCGATCTCGCCGATGCTTGGCGCATGGGCGCATGGCCGGTCTCGGTCGGCGGGCTGCTGGCCGGCGCGCTGGTCGCGGCGCTGGGCTATGCGCAGCTGCGCCGGGGCCGCTCGATGGACGAGGAACTGAAGGCCGCGATCCGGCATGACGAGCTGGAGATCCATTATCTGCCGATCATGGACCTGACGACGCAGCGCTGCATCGGCGCCGAAGCTCTCATGCGCTGGCGCCATCCCGAGCGCGGCCTGATCCGCCCGGACCTGTTCATCCCGCACGCCGAGGAGTCGGGGATGATCCTGCCGATGACGGACTGGGCGCTCAAGCGCATCGCGCGCGATTTCGCCGGCGGCCCGCCGCAGGGTGCGCCGTTCCATGTGTCGATCAACATGACCGGACAGCATTTCCAGACGCCGGGCCTCGTGAATGCGCTGACGTCCGTTTTCAGCCCGTCCGCTCTGAAGCCGATGCACCTCGTGTTCGAAGTGACCGAACGCCAGGCGGTCGACGCGCGCGACGGCCAGGCGACGCGGACCATCGCGGAGCTCCGGGACTGGGGCGCCGGCGTCTCGCTGGACGATTTCGGCACCGGCTATTGCGGCCTCGGCTACCTGCAGCGCTATCGCGTCGACTATCTGAAGATCGACAAGACGTTCACCGACACGATCGGCACCGAGGGCGTCCTGGCGCACGTGGTCGACACGATCATCGACCTGGCGCACAAGATGAAGCTGGAGGTGGTCGCCGAGGGCGTCGAACGGCAGGAGCAGGTCGCCTACCTGCGCGCGCGCGGCGTCCGCTACGTTCAGGGCTACCTGTTCGCGAAGCCGATGCCGGCAGCGCCGTTCGTCGAGTTCGTCCGACGGCAGGGCGGCGTCTGACAGAGAGAGGGGGGCGAAAGTGCTGACACGCGAGGATCTCCGCGGCAAGGTGCAGACGGTGCGCGGAACCGTCGACCCGGGCGAGCTGGGCAATACGCTGATGCACGAGCACGTGCTGTGGGACATCACGCCGCCCTCGCTCGCCGCGCGCAACGACCCGGGCCCCGAGATCACGCTCGAGAGCTTCTGGAAGTACCACTACGGAGAGATCTCGTATCCGCGCAACTACGCGCTGCACGACGTGGCGGTGGCGATCGACGAGGTCGCGCGCATGCGCGCCGAGGGCGGCCGGACGATCGTCGAGCTGAGCTGCGGGGGCTTGAAGCCCGATCCCGCGGGCCTTGCCGCGATCGCCGAGTCGACCGGCGTCAACATCGTGATGGGCTGCGGCTACTACGTCGACGAGTACCAGGACCCGCGCAACCGGCACCGCAGCGTCGACGACTTCGCGGCAGAGATGACGGCGCAGGTGCTCGACGGCGCCTGGGGTACGCCGGTGCGCGCCGGCATCATCGGCGAGATCGGCTGCCAGGCGCCGTGGACCGAGCTCGAGCGCCGGGTCATGCGTGCGGCCGTGCTGGCGCAGGCGGCGACCGGCGCCACCATCAACGTGCACCCCGGGCGCCATCCCGACCAGCCGCAGGAGGTCGCCGATTTCATCCGCGCGGCGGGCGGCGACCTCCAGCGCGTCGTGATCAGCCACATCGACCGCACCATCTTCGACGCCGACCGGCTGCTGCGTCTTGCCGACACGGGATGCACGCTGGAATTCGACCTGTTCGGCCAGGAGACGTCGTACTACCGGCTCTCCGATATCGACATGCCGAACGACGCGCAGCGCCTCAGGCACATCCGCCTGCTGATCGAGCACGGCCATCTCGACCGCGTCGTGATCTCGCACGACATCTGCTATCTGACCCGCCTGACGCGCTTCGGCGGCCACGGCTACGGCCACATTTTCCGCAACGTCGTGCCGATGATGCGGCGGCGCGGCTACAGCGAGGACGAGGTGGATGCCATACTCGTCCGTAACCCACGGCGATTGCTGACGATTTTCTGATCCGCCCCGTCACGGCCGATCCCGGCCGCAAGACGCGAATTAACCAAATCTACACCGGATGACGCTTTGATGGCGGCCGGCAAAACGGGCGCTGCGCGTCGCCAGGACGGGCAGCCGCAAGCCGGAGCGGGCCGGCTGATTCCAAGAGGAAATCCAAGCAAGCATGACCGCGAGGCCGGACACCGCCTGGCCGGGCACTGTGGATCGCGACATCGCGCGCCTGCTGCCCCGGCTCTCCCTGCTCGACACTTCGCCGGGACGCTGGTCCGCCGCCAACCTCGCCGCCGCCCTGTGCTATGGACTGCTCGGGCTCGCGGTCAGCTGGTTCTTCGCCGCGTACAGCCTGTTCCCCGCGCCGATCTGGCTGCCGTCGAGCGTCGCCGTCGTGGCCGCGATGATCGGCGGCGCCCGCGTGCTGCCCGGGCTGTTCGCCGGCTCGTTCTTCGTCAACTACGTCGAGTTCCACCCGCCGCTCTACGAAGCGATCATCATCTCGGCTGGCAATGCGCTCGGGCCGATCATCGGCGCCTTGCTGACGCGCCGCCTGCGCCCGGCGAACGGGCTGTTCGGCTCCTTCGTCGGCGTGGTCGTGTTCCTCGGCTGCAACGTGCTGCTGCATCCCGCCCTCACCGCGACAAGCGGCACCTTCGCCATCTCGCTCGGCAAGGCGCTCGACTGGGGCGCGCTTTACGCCGTGTGGCTCAGCTGGTGGCTGTCGGACAGCGGCGGCGCGCTGTTCTTCGCCCCGGCGCTGCTGCTGTGGCTGGGCATCGAGCGGCCCGCCCAATCGCCCGCGCAGGTCTCCGACCGCTTCGATCTCGTCGTGTGGGGCGGCGTGGCGGTCATCTCGCTCATCCTGTTCGCGCCGATGCGGCAGCCCGATTCCATGCACTGGGCCGTGCCGTTCCTGCTGGTGCTGCCGCTGTCGTGGGTGGCGCTGCGCATGTCGCTGCGCTCGGCCTATACGCTGATCTCGCTGGTCGCGGTCATCGCCTGCGCCGGTACGGTCGCGGGCTACGGTCCGTTCCGCATCGCCGGCGCCGGCAACCCGCTGCAGCTGGTCGGCCTCCTGATCGTGATCCTGGCGCTCAACGTGCTGACGATCGTGGCGCTGGTGGGCGAGCGGCGCGCGGCCGAGCAGACCAGCAGGATCAAGTCGCAGTTCCTGGCTTCGATGAGCCACGACCTGCGTACGCCGCTCAACGCGATCATCGGCTTTGCCGAGATGCTGCGCTCCGAGCCGTGGGGTCCGCTCGGCAGCAAGCGCTATCACGAGTATATCGGCCACATCCACGAGAGCGGGCAGCTGCTGCTGCGCCTGATGAACGACATCCTCGACCTGTCGAAGATCGAGGCGGGCCGGCACGACATCGCGCCCGACACGCTGGACTGGCGCGTCATCGTCGACACCTGCCTGCAGGTGGTCGCGAGCCAGGCGGCCGAGAAGGGCATCGTCGTCGACGCCACGGCGGACCCGGAAGTGACCGTCTTTGCCGACGATCTGGCGTTCCGCCAGATCCTGCTCAATCTGCTGTCGAACGCGATCAAGTTCACGCCGCGCGACGGACGCGTCGCGCTGCGCCTGTCGCCGGCGATCGATGGCGGCGCGGTGCTGCAAGTCGCCGACACCGGCATCGGCATGGATGCCGAAGGCGTGCGGCTGGCGCTCGAACCCTATGGCCAGGTGCGTGAGCCGGGGCAGCTGCGCGAGCCGGGCACCGGCCTCGGCCTGCCGATCTCGGCACGCCTGGCCGAGCTGCACGGCGGCCGCCTGACGATCGACAGCAAGCCGGGCAAGGGCACGACCGTGCGCGTCGTCTTCCCGCCATCAGGGGACAGGTGACGGGGATCAGGGATCAGGGATCAGATCTGATCCCTGTCATCTGTCCCCTGGCTTATTCCGCTGCTTCGACGATCACGTCGCGCGCGGCGTTGTCGACGATCACGGGCGTGTCGAAATACTGGTAGGTCGGCTCGCTGCCGAAGGTGGCGAGGATGCGCTGGCGGAACGCCTCGTCGTGCCAGCGCTTGGCCTCGGCGACGCTGTTCCACAGGTACACGCCGCCGCCCTTTCCGCGCTCCAGGTCGAAGATCATGTACTTGCGGGTCAGGTCGGGGTTTTGCCGCCAGCGCGGCGCGGCCTCGCGGAACTGCGCGATCATCTGCTCGCGCGTGATGCCCTTGGGCAGGTCGAACAGGACGATCTCGGTGATCATGGCGCCCTCTCGTTTTCCGCGGCGATTGTATCCCAGGCGGCCCGCGGCCGATACAGTACGACGCGCGAGCGCCGGAATCTGTCCCGTGTGGACTAGTCGAGCGCGCGGCCGCGCAGCGCGTCGCGCCAGGGCTTGACGCGCGACTCGACCAGCCAGTGCATGATCTGCGCCATGGCAACGCTCGCCGCCATGGCGACCAACACGGTGGTCCAGCCGCGCGGAGCGCTCAGGCTCTGGAAGACGACGCCCAGGGTCAGGTGGTTGAGATAGATGGGATAGGAAAGATCGCCGAGCCAGCGGTCCCAGCGCGGCAGGCGCGCCGCCCGCCTGAGCGCGAGCGCGACGAAGGCGCCGATGCATGCCGCGAGCAGCGCGTAGTGGCCGAGGCGGTCGCGCGGCAGGTGCTGGGCGAAGAATCCCGCATTGTAGTCCCAGAACTGCACGGCGATGAGCGGCAGGCAGAGCAGCATCACCCAGAGCGCGCCGCGCCGGCCGCCGTCCCAGAGGTAGCAGGCGGCGCCGAAGACGAAGTACGGCGCGAATTGCAGCGTGTAGGGCGCACGCCCGATTGCTGAGAGCAGCCCGAGCACCAGGAACAGGGCCGCGACCGCGCCCCATGCCGGACCGACCTTGCCGGCGAAGCCTGTGCGACCCCACGCCGACGCGAAAAGAACGGCGGCGGCGAAGACCATTGCATAGAACATCAGCTCGACCCGCAGCGTCCACGCCAGCCACAGGAACTCGTAGGCGGGCGTCAGGCCCACGAAGCCGATGCCGGGGGCGAGATCGAACAGGTTCGCCACCAGGTTGGTGAGCGCGAAGATCGAAGCATCGAGCGGCTTGCCGTCGAGCTGGCGAAGCCCGCCGGTCGCCAGCAGGATCACGGCATGGACCGCGACCGCGGCGACGAGCGCGGCGACATAGGGCGGCACGATGCGCAGAAGGCGGTTGGCGAGGAAGGCCACGGGTCGTCCGGCGTAGAACGAATCGATCGCCTCGAAGATGATGAAGCCGGACAAGACGAAGAACGCCATGACCGCGACGTCGCCCGGCACCCGCGGCGCGATCGCCGCGATCATGGCCGGCGATGCCAGCTCGATCCCGAAATGGTGGACCATCACCAGCACCGCCAGCAGGAAGCGGAACGCGCCGAACGGCCGGAGCGGCGCGGAGAGCGCGGCGGGGGATTGCGGCGGTACGAGGGTCACGGCAGGTCGGGACCGGTTGCAGTGGAGGCGCGAGTATCCGGCCGACACCCTTAAGATTCAATTCACCGGAGCGCCAGCCTTCCGTCCAGGCGGGCGCCGGTCGCGGGGCCGATGCGCCCGAACGCGCGGACCTGGGCGACGATCTCGTTGCGGAACACCAGGCCAAGCTCGCGCTTGGGGATCGGGCGGAAATCGAAGCTGGGGATCGCGCCCGGCACGCCGCCCGCGATCGGGCTGCCGTTCCAGCTCTCCCCGTAGCCGCCGGCGCCGACATAGTTGGTGAAGGCGACGCGGTAGCGGGCGCCGTCGGCGAGCGCGCGGCCCAGGACGGTGATGTCCTCGCTCAGCGCCGCTTCGGGCGAATCGGCCAGGCGGATCGCGTAGCGCAGGCCGGACGAGAAGTGCAGGAAACCGCGCGAGACGTAGTAGCGCACGTCGACGCCACCGCCCGCGAGCTCCTCGGGTCGCACGATGCGCGCCGCGTTGTTGGCGACGATCGCGCGCAGCTCGGCCCCGGTCAGCTCGGCCGTCTGCAGCGCGTCGGCGAAGGGCATCACCGCGTACCAGTGCTTGAAGGTCACCTTGCGGCCGGGAACCAGCCCGTCGCCGATCGCGGTGCTGTTGACGATGGCAAGGTCGACGCGCCCGCCGACGAACTCGCAGCTGCGCAGGACCAGGGCGTCGGCGATGAAGTTCGCCAGCGCGCATTCGCCGGCGTAGCGCTGGCGAAGCGTCGCGGCAGGCGACAGCTCGTCCCCGCCGTCGTTCTGCGCCAGCACCTCGTCGAGCCGGTGCCGCACGCGCGCGACCAGCGGCGCGATCGTGCGGCGCTCGAATTCCGCGTCGTAGTCCTGCGCGCTCTCGTCGGCGGCGCGCCGCCTGAGCGGGTGCAGCCGCGCCTGCATGGCCGAGGCGCCGCGCGTCGCGCCGGCCACGACCGTCATCTCGAACTCGCCGACATGGCTGCCGAGCCCGCCGGCCTGGACGATCGGAATGCCGTCGATCGTCGTGTCGGGCCCGAGGCCGCCCTCGTTGAGCACGGTATGGGTGTGCGCGCCCATCACGACCAGCGGCCGGTCGGTCAGGCGCGCCGCGGCGCGGGCGATGGCGATGTCGCCCTCGTCCAGACGGCGCAGCGACCCCGCCTTGCCGTCGAGGTTGCTGTCCACGCCGTAGCCGCAATGCGACATCACGATCAGCGCGTCGCAATGCGCGGCCAGGGCCGGCAGCAGGTTGGCCAGGGTCACAAGCGGGCGGGCGACATCGAGGTCCGGGTCCGCCGCGCTGCGGGTGCGGGTATCGACCGGGGTGATCAGCCCGAGGAGGCCGATGCGCAGGCCGCGCGCCACCGCGATCGCCGCCGGGACGTAGTCGCGCCCTGGCTCGAGATGGCGCGAGCCGAACAGGTTGGCCGACAGGACGGGGAAGGCGGCGTCGGCGCGGATGCCGGCGGCGAGGATGGCCGCGCCGCGGTCGAGCTCGTGGTTGCCGAGGGCGGCCGCGTCGACGCCGGCGGCGGAGTAGGCGGCGTAGGCCGCGTCGGCCTCGAACTCGGGCGGCGCCCAGCCCAGCAGCTCGTCCAGCACCGTGCCGGTATGGTCGTCGCCGCCGGACAGCAGCAGCACGATCTCGTCGTCGCCCGCTTCGCGCCGCGCGGCACGGTGCCGACGCACGATCTGCGCGAACAGGTGCGAGTCTCCCTGCTGCGGGTCGGGCAGGGTCAGGTTGTGGTGCAGGTCGTTGAAATGGAACAGGCGCAGGCGCCGGCGCGCGCCGGGTCCGAGCAGCGGCGGCGGCAGGTCGCCCTCGAGGCGCGTGACCGGCGCCTCCCAGGCCCGGCCGGCGGCGAGATAGAGCGCGTCGAGCGCGCCCGCCGGGTTCGGCGTCGCGCGCCGGAGCGTCAGCGTACCGGCCGGAGGCAGCGCCACCTGCTAGATCCCCTTCAGCCTCTCGCCGACCCGATCGAGGAAGGCCGCGCGGCTTTCCGGCGTCGAGCGGTCGATATTGTAGTGCGCCAGGAACATCGTGCGGCAATGCCAGCCGCACAGGGCCCGGATGCCGCGCAGGATCGTGACCCGCCCGGGATCGCCCACCAGCTTCAGCCACAGCCACGACGAGCCGGACGAGGTGACCACGACGATGCGCTCGATATGGTGCATCAGGCCGCGGATCGCGCTGCCGTCCGCGGGCAGCGTGAAGGTGACGTACGGAATCCAGACCCGGTCGAGCCATCCCTTGAGCATCGCCGGCAGCCCGTACCACCAGGTCGGATAGACGAACACCAGCACCTGGGCCCACTTGATGTGTGCGAGATGGGCGGCGATCGGCTTCTCGTTCTCGCCCGGCGTGTGATAGGCGATCCGCTCGTCGCGCGACATCGCCGGCTCGAAGCCCTCGGCGTAGAGATCGAGCAGGCGCACGTCGTGCCCGCCTGCGCGCAAGCTCTCGACCGCCCTGGCGCAGAGCGCGGCGCAGTAGCTGGTTTCGACCGGATGGGCGTAGACGACCAGGCAGCGCATCGCTCAGACGCCGCCGGCCGCCGGGAACAGGTGCCGCGCCTGCCGCGTCCCGTCGTAGTCCGGCCGCTCCCAGGCGATCATCTTGCCGGGGTTGAGCAGGCCTTGCGGGTCGGCCTCGCGCTTGAAGGCGAGCTGCACCGGGTCGACGCGCTTCATGCCGCCCTCCTCGAGCGTATAGGCGTGCGGACTGAAAGTCGGGCAGCCCGCCGCGGCGAACTGCGTCTCGATCTCCGTGAGCCGGCGCTCGTCGGAGAAGCGGATCAGCGGCAGGCCGAAGCACGCGACCTGGCCGTCGAAGCGCACGAACTCCAGGTGGTCCATGATGTCCTCGCCCTGGACGCCATGCAGGCGCATGGCCTTGGCCACGTGGTCGGGCGCGGGGTAGAGCACCTGGTGATAGGTGACACCGCGGTCGACCTTCAGCGCCTGCAGCGTCGTGTGGTTCCACGAGAACTCGTAGATCGGCGGCAGGCTGCGGCCTGTGTCGCGGTCGCTGCGATGAAGCATGTCGGCGCGCCAGGACCGGAGCAGCGCCTCGAAGGCTTCCATCGCCAGCGGCGCGATCATCGCCAGCACGACATGCGTGCCGGCCGGCACGACATCCTTGAGCTGGCGGAAATAGAGCTGCGGGATCGGCGCGGCGATCGGCGTCACGAGCTTCTTCAACAGCGCGTCCTGCGCCGTCAGCGCGTGCGCGAAGCGCACGGCGTCGCCGAAATCCTTGAAGCCCAGGATCACGTCGATCCAGCCATAGGCCGGCGCCAGCGCCATCTCCACCTCGGTCACGATGCCGGTCGTGCCGTAGGCGTGCACGATCTTCTGCACGTCGTCGCCGCGCAGCTCCAGCACGCGCGGGCCCGCTTCCATCGTCGCTACGCGCAGCCCCAGCACGTTGCCGCGGTCGCGCAATCCGCCCCAGGTGACCGAGCCGACGCCGCCCGACCCGCCGCACACGAAGCCGCCGATCGTCGCGGTGCGCAGCGTGCTGGGATGCATGCGCTGCTCCTGGCGCGACTGCGCCTGGGCCTCGGTGTCGATGTCGATCAGCTTCGCGCCGGCGTCGGCGCGCACGCGGCCCGGCTCGATGCGCCGGACCCGGTTCATCAGCGACAGGTCCAGGAGGACGCCGCCCTTGAGCGGCATGGCCTGGCCGTAGTTGCCGGTGCCGGCGCCGCGCGGCGTGACCGGTACGCGCCGCGCATGGCAGGCCTTGAGCGTCTCGATCAGCTCGGCCTCACTCGCCGGCATGACGACGAGGTCGGCGGTCACGTCGCGGAGCTGCTTCTTCAGGACCGGGCTGTACCAGTAGAAATCGCGGCTGCGCAGCTTGATCTGGGCGCGGTCGACCACCGTGCGGATGGCGCCGAGGTCGCGGCTCAAGGCCCCGATGTCGCTCATTTCATCAAACGATCCAGCTCGCGGTAGCTCGGCAAGGCCCGGTCGATCGGCTTGCCGCCGCGCAGCACGACGCGGTCGGCTTGCGGCCGCGACAACAGCTCGCTGTAGCCGCGCGCGTTGAACAGGACAAGATCGGCCGGCGCGCCGGCGGCGATGCGCCCGGCCTGCGTCAGGCCCATCACGTCGGCCGGCGTGCGCGTGACCGCGGCGGGCCAGTCGCCGACCGGGCGGTCGAGATGTGCGATGCGCGCCGCCTCGCGGAACACCTCGAGCACATCGTGGTCGCCGTAGCCGTAGAACGGGTCGCGGCAATTGTCGCTGGCGACGGCGACCGGAATGCCGCGCGCGCGCATCTCGTGCAGCAAGGTGACGCCGCGCCAGCGCGGCGTGCGGTCCCGGGTGCGGTCCTGCAGGAACAGGTTGCACATCGGCAGGCTGACGATCGACAGGTCCGCTTCGGCGACAAGATCGAGCGTGCGGTCGATGTCGGCGTCGGATTGCAGCGCCAGGGTGCAGCAATGGCCGACCGTCACCTTGCCCGGAAATCGGTGGCGCAGCTTGGCCTCGGCGATCGCGCGCAGCCCCATTGACTTCGGGTTTGCGCTCTCGTCGGCGTGGAAATCGAGATCGAGCCCGCGCGCCGCGGCCAGCGTGAAGACTCGATCGAACAGATCGGCGCCGAGCGGCGACGTGGTGCTGACCGCACCCAGCAGACCGCCATGCCGCGCCACGAGGTCGGCCAGCTCGTCGCCGTAGGGGCCGACGAGGTTCTCCAGCAGGATGATGGTGACGGCCTGGAACTCGATGCGGCCGCGCCATTTCTCGCGCATGGCGGCGAACACGGGCCAGGAAACCGCGGCCTGCGGCGACAGCGAGTCGATATGGGTGCGGATCGCCGCCGTGCCGTGGGCGTAGGAGGCGCGCAGGCTCCAGTCCATGCGGGCCGCAATGTCCTCGGCGGTCCAGCGCCGCGCGCGGTCCTCGGCGACGGAGTTGATCGCGCCATCGAAGCTGCCGTCGGGATTCTCCTTGCGCGGCCAGATATGACTCTTGTCCAGGTGCGTGTGCAGGTCGACGAAGCAGGGCCAGACCTGGTTGCCGTCGAGGTCGATGCCCTCGCCCGCGGATGCGGGCAGGACGGCCTCGATTCGGCCGCCCGTGATCGACATGTCGACGCGCGCCAGGCCCTCGTGGTCCGGCTTGACGCCCGGCGGCGGCGCGGCCAGCAGGCAGGCCGGCACGGCGGCGCGGCGCAGCACGACGCGATCGGCGCCGTCGAGCAGTGGCGGCCAGGCGACCACGCTCAATTCTCCCGCTTCACGGCGCTCTCGTGCCAGCGCCGGAGCGCCAGGTGCGAGATGGCCGTGAAGAGCAGGAAGATGAGGATGCCGGTGAACGAGATCAGCACGAGCGCGGCGAACATGCGCGGGATGTTGAGCCGGTAGCCGGATTCGAGGATGCGGAAGGCGAGGCCGGATCCCTGCCCCGCCGTGCCGGCGGCGAACTCGGCCACTACCGAGCCGATCAGCGACAGGCCGCCGGCGATGCGCAGGCCGCCGAGGAAATAGGGCATCGCCGCGGGAATGCGCAGGTAGCGCAGCATCTGCCAGCGCGTGGCGCCGTAGAGCTGGAACAGGTTGACCAGGTTGTGGTCGGCGCTGTGCAGGCCGAGCGTGGTGTTGGACAGGATCGGGAAGAATGCGACGATCCAGGCGCAGATCAGCAGCGCCACATGCGTGTTGTCGACGTAGATCAGGATCAGCGGCGCGATGGCGATGACCGGCGTCACCTGCAGGATGACGGCGTAGGGGAAGAAGGTCAGCTCGATCCATTCGGACTGGGCGAACAGGACGGCAAGGGCGAAGCCGCCGACCACCGCCACGGCGAGCGCCAGGAAGGTGATGCGGAGCGTCACCAGCAGCGCCGGATGCAGCGTGCCCCAGTCGGTCCACAGCGTCTTCGCGATCAGGAGCGGCCCGGGCAGGATGTAGTGCGGGATCGCGTTGACGCGCACGACGGCTTCCCAGGCCACCAGCGACGCCAGCGCGATCACGCTCGGCAGCACGACTCGCGCGATGCGTCGGATGCGCGCGGACCGCTCGCGCGAAGGCGCGGCGTCGCTCATGCCGGCTGCTCCTGCATCGCCCGGGCGAGGCTGCGCGAGATCGTGCGGCAGTACTCGTTGTAGACGGTCGAGGTGCGGAACTCCTCGTCGCGCGGATAGGGCGCGTCGATGCTGTGCTCGGCGACGATGCGCCCGGGCCGCGGCGCCATCACGACGATGCGGCTGGAAAGGTAGACCGATTCGAACACGCTGTGCGTGACGAACACCACGGTCCAGCTCTGGCTGCGCCACAGCTCCATCACGTCGTTGTTGAGCTTGAAGCGCGTGATCTCGTCGAGCGCCGCGAAGGGCTCGTCCATCAGCAGCAGCCGCGGCCGCGTGACCAGCGCGCGCGCGATCGACACGCGCATCTTCATGCCGCCCGACAGCTCGCGCGGATAGGCGCGGGTGAAGCCCTCGAGGCCAACCATGGCCAGCGCCGCCGTCACGTCGCCCTCGGCCTGCTTGCGGCCGACGCGCTGCAGGCGCAGCGGCAGGTAGACGTTGTCGAACACCGTCGCCCACGGCATCAGCGTAGGCTCCTGGAACACGAAGCCGATGTCGCGCCTGGTGTGCGCCGCGGGATCGGGCCACGCGATGCGCCCGCCGGTCGGCTCGCCCAGGCCCGCGATCAGGCGCAGCGCCGTGCTCTTGCCGCAGCCGGAGGGGCCGAGCAGCGTGAGGAACTCGTGCTCGCCGATGGCGAGGTCGAGGCCCGCGAGCGCCAGCACGCCGCTGGCGAAGCGCTTGTCGACCTTGTCGAGGCGGACGAGTGGACAGGCGTGGAGATTCGTCGAGCTCATGCGGGCTGTTGCGGTCAGAACCCGTCTTAGCCCCCCCTCCCCTTGCGGGAGAGGGGGGACCGGAATTCATGAGACTTCACGGGCGGTCCTTTGATCGCGGGGCAGCGTACACCGCGCGAAAGACTACGGCTTCCTCAGATTGACGCCGACGCCCTTGTTCACGAACTGCAGCGTGTACGACTTCTTGTAGTCGAGCGACGCATCGACGACCTTGGCCTTGACCATCTTGTCGAAGAAGCTCTTCTGCCGCGCGTCGGTCATGGCGCCGATGCCGAGCTTCAAAGAATCGCCCGAATCGACGATGCCGTACTCCTTCATCTTGTCGATCGAGTACGCGATCTGGGCGTCGCTCATCTCCGGGTTGTCCTTGCGGATGAGCGCGTTCGCGGCCTTGTTGTCGCCGTAGAGATAGTTGTACCAGCCGATGGCCGACGCATCGACGAAGCGCTGCACCAGGTCCGGCCGCTTCTCGATGATGTCGTTGCGCGTCTCGATCGTGGTGGCGTAGGTGTCGAAGCCGTGGTCGGCCAGGAGGAAGATCTTCGGCTTGAACTTGCCCTGGCGCTCGATCTCGAACGGCTCGGCGGTCACATAACCCTGCTGCGCCGACTTCTTGTCGGCCAGGAACGGGGCCGGATTGAACGTGTACGGCTTCACCTGCGCCTCGGTGAAGCCGTAGTCGGCAATCATCCACTGGTAATAGGAGGCGAACCCGCCCTTGCCGATCAGCAGCGTCGCCTTCTTCAGCGACTCGAACGTGTCGAAGCCCTGGTCGGGATGGGCGAGCAGGACCTGGGGCTCCTTCTGCATGATGGCGGCGACGACCTTGGTCGGGATGCCTTCCTTCACCGCGCTGAAGGCCTGGATCATGTTGCCGCCCATCAGGAACTCGATGCGCCCTGCCGGCAGCAGGACGCGCTCGTTGGCCTGCGGACCGCCGGGGCGAATGGTCACCTCGAGGTTGTACCTGGCGTAGGTGCCGTCGGCGATCGCCTGGTAGAACCCGCCATGCTCGGCCTCGGCCACCCAGTTGGTGGCGAAGGTCACCTTGTCGGCGGCGAGCGCCGGCGCGGCGAGCAGCGCCGCCATCGCCAGGCCGGACACGGAACCGAAGGTCGATCGCTGGGCCGTCATCATCCTCTCCCCTTGAGGCCGTCACGCGGATTGGCGTCCGCCGCCTCGACTGCCTGGAACCAAGCTGCTGCAGATGCGTGGCAAATCCTATGCCGCCTAGCGCCGGTCCAGCAACAGCGACAGCGGGAAGCGGTGCACCTCTTCCAGCAGCGCCACGAACTTGCGCGCGGCGAAATCGACCAGCTTGGCGCCGCGCTCGGCGTCGGCATTGCGCGCGTCGCCGCAGGCGCCGGCCGGGTTGAGGTCCTGCGTCTGCCAGCCGAACCTGGCGGTGCCGGTCGGCCCGAGCAGACGATAGGCCTCGGCCATGCGGGCGCCGAGCGAGGGGAAGTCCGCCAGCTTGTCGCGATGCACGAGGTCGGGGCGCAGATGCAGCATCATCGAGGTCTCGATCGCGCCGCCGTGGATGCCGTGGCGCACCTCCTCGGTCGGAAACAGGCCCTCGGGCACGCCGAAGCCGTACCAGCTTGCCGCCACCGCCAGCATGGCGTGCTTGACGCGCAGCTCGCGCGCGACGATCTCGACCACCTGCGGCTGCCCGCCATGCGCGTTGAAGATGACGAGCCGGCGGATGCCGGCCCGCACCACCGAATCGCCGATCTCGGTCCACAGCCGCGTCAACGTCTCCGCGCCGAGCGTGAGCGTGCCGGGGAAGGCGAGATGCTCGTTGCTCTTGCCGATCGCCTGGGTCGGCAGGACGGTGACCGGCAGCGAATCGGGCATGAGCGCGAGCGCGCGCGCGACGATGCCGTCGATGATCGTGGCGTCGACCGAGACCGGCAGGTGCGGGCCGTGCTGCTCGATCGCGGCGACCGGCAGCACGGCGACGACGCCTTCGGCATCGAGCCGGCCGAACTCCTCGGTCGTCATCTCCTGCCAGAGGCGGCGCGGCTTGAGGGGCGTCATGACTGCGCCGCGTAGGCCTCGACCTCGACCAGCCATCGCGGCTGGCCGAGGCCAGCGACCAGCAGCAGGGTCGATGCCGGCCTGTGCCCATCCAGCACACGCTCGCGCACCTCGCGCAGGGCCGGAAGATGCTCGCGCGCGACCGAGAAGGTGGTCAACTTGACGATGTCGCGCACCGACATGCCGGCACGCGCGAGGATGGCGGCGATGTTGGCCCAGATGATCTCGGCCTGCTCGCGCGCATCCTGGCCGACGCGTCCGTCGGCATGGACGCCGACCTGACCCGAGATGAACAGCCAGCGCGCATTCGGCCGCACCTCCATGCCGTGGACATAGAGCGCGGCCGGCGGCGCGATCGTGGGCGGGTTGTGGGGAATCAGCATCACGGAACCTCCGGGATCGGTGCCGCCACCTTGGACCGGCCGCGCCAGGCCGACAAGCCGCCGGCGAGGAGCGTGACGGCGAGCCCGGCCATGAGCACGACGCCCGCCGGCCGCTGGCCGAACAAAGCGATGTTGGCCACGAGCACGCGCCACGGGTCGACGCCGGTGAACAGGCCGTAGAACGCGGCCTCGCCCAGCGCGGTGGCGGCGGCGACCGCGACCGACAGGACGGCGAGGCCCGCGAACGACGGCGGCCGGCCCTTGCGCGCCACGACGCGCCAGGCCAGGAGCCAGGCGAGCAGGCCCGCCATGATCGTCGGCTCGGTCGCGTTCAGCTTCGACTGCATGAAGAAGTGTGTGGAGGCGAGCGCGGCCGCCGCGTAGACCAGCCGATGCAGCGCCTGCCAGTTCTTGCCGCCGAGGCGACGCATCATCCCGTCGGTCGACGTGGAAGCGAGCGCCAGCAGCAGAAGGAGAGTCGCCGCGCCGACGGCGAGGTAGTAGCGCAGCACGATCTCGGCGGCGACCACGCGCAGATCGAACAGCTTGTCCGCGACGAAGCCGAGGAAGTGCACCGAGGCATAGGCGCAGGCGGCCACGCCGACCATCCGCCGCACGCTCGCGAGCGCCGGCCAGCGCAGCGCCTGGCGCAGCGGCGTGATCGCGAGCGACAGCAGCAGCAGCCGGATCGCCCAGAGCCCCGCCGTCTGGATCGCCGCCAGCAGCGGGCGCGGCCCGAACGGCCCCTGCCCGCCCTGCCCATAGCTCAGCGCGATGAACACGCCGGGCACGAGCAGCAGGGCGAAGGTCGCGGCCTTCAGCGGCGCGAAGCGGCCGGCGCGGTCGTTCCAGGGGAATTGCAGAGACATGCGGCGCGAGGATAACGGCCGCCGGGCGCGACGCAATTCACCGCGGCGCGAGGGTCGCTATTTCGGCTTCGCGCCGCGGATCCGCTTGAGCTGCAGATAGGGCCACGGGCTCGGCATCTCGGCGACGGGCACGTCGATCAGCGCCGGTTCGCCCAGCGCCAGCGCGGCGGCAAGCGTGGTGCGCAGCTCGTCGGGCGTGCGCGCGCGATAGCCGGCGGCGCCGAAGCTCTTGGCGAGCGCGACGAAATCCGGGTTGGCGAGATCGGTGGCGACGACGCGGTTGCCATAGTCCTGCTGCTGCATGCGCTTGACGTTGCCGTAGGCGCTGTCGTTGAAGATGACGCAGACGATCGGGATGCGGTGCTTGATCGCGGTCGAAACCTCCTGGACGTTGAACATGAAGCCGCCGTCGCCGGTGATCGACACGACCGGCGCCTCGGGCAGCGCGTCCTTGACGCCGAGTGCCGTCGGGTAGCCCCAGCCGAGCGTGCCCTGGTAGCCCGAGGAGATGAACGTGCGCGGGCGATAGACGGGGAAGGCGACGCGCGACACGTAGCCGACCTGGGTCAGCTCCTCGACCAGGATGCCGCTCTCGCCCATCGCGTCGCGGATCGCGGCCAGGAACGGGATCTGCGGGTCGAGCGCGGCGAGCTCGCGCGCGGCCTGGGCCTTGAGCGCGCGCATCTCCTCGGTGCGCGACGGGCGCTTGGGCGCGGCAAGGTCCACTTCCTGCGCCAGGCGCGGCAGAACGTCCTCGGCGCGGCCGACCAGGGCGACGTCGGGCTCGCGGATCGTCTTCAGGTCGTCGGCGTCGATCTCGACGCGGATCACCTTCAGCTTGTCGTCGGCGCCCCAGTTGCCGATCGTGGTCTGCGTGCGCGTACCGATCGCCAGCACCACGTCGCAGTCGGGCCACAGCCTGTGGCCGAGCGGCAGGGTGATGGCGAGCGGATGACGATCGTCGAGCACGCCGCGTCCCATGCGGTAGGACAGGACCGGCGCCTGCAAACGCTCGGCCAGCGCCTTGACCCATCGGCCGGCGTCGAGCGCGCCGCCGCCGACCGCGATGATCGGCCGCTCGGCCTTGGCGAGAAGCGAAGCCGCCGCCGACAGCGCACCCGCGTCCAGCGCCGGCAGCGGCATGGGCTCAAGCGGCGGATGCGCCGCGAACGCGCCCTTTGCCGCCAGCGTGTCGGGCGGGATCTCGAGCGACACCGGGCGCGGACGTCCGCTCGCCATGGCCTGGAAGGCGAGCGCGAGCTGGCGCGCCGCGTCGGCCGGATCGACGCTGCGCGCCGCATGCTTGGTCAGCCGCGCGAGGATGCCGAGCTGGTCGGGGATCTCGTGCAGCTGCCCGGTGCCGCGGCCGATCAGCTTGCTGTGGATCTGCCCGGTCAGGCAGAGGACCGGCGCATTGGTCGAATACGCCGTCGCCAGCGCCGTGGCGGTGTTGAGCACGCCCGGCCCCGGCACGACGGAGTAGGCGGCCGGCTTGCCGGTCGCGAGCGCCGCACCCAGCGCCATGTAGGCCGCGCCCTGCTCGTGCCGCGTGTGCACCGCGCGCAGCTTGTTGCCGGCATCGTGCACGGCGTTGAAGAACCAGTCGTTCTGCACGCCGGGCAGACAGTAGATCGTGCCGATCCCGTGCCCGATCAGCGTATCCACCACCGACTTGGCGCAGGTGCTGTCGGTCGTTGCTTCCATACGGCCCATGCCGCCACCTTCCGCTGCCCCGCGCCGGACGTCCAGGGGCGGCTAATGTCCGGCCATTGGACGAAAGAAACGCCGGCCATGCTAGAAGGGCGCCCGTCGGAGTCAAGCAATTGCTTGTCATCACGGCGCTGCGCCGTCATGCTGCGGCCACCATTAAGAAGCCAGCAGCGGACATGGCCCATAGTCGTCCGTCATATGGACACCGCGAGGTGGAAGGGGAGAGCGCGATGCCGATCGATCATCAGCATCCGTCGAGCGAACGCGTCGAGGATGCCGGCCAGCCCACGGCGGAACGTGCCCGTGCGGAGGCGATCGGGCGCGGCGGCGACCCGGTCGGCAGCCTGCACCGCGCCGTTCAGCTGATCCGCGCGGTCGCGCGCGGCCGCGCAGCGGGCGCCTCGCTCAAGGACCTCGTCAGCTCGACCGGCCTGCCGCGACCGACCATCCACCGCGTCGCGCAGATGCTGATGGATGTCGGCTGGCTGGAGCGCGACCGCGAGAGCCGGCGCTTCTTCCTCGGCACCGAAATCCATAGCTTCGGCCTGGTCGCCGCGCTCCGCCATCCGATCGAGCGCCTGGCGGCGGCGGAGCTGGCGCGCCTCGCGCACGAGATGGGACAGACCATCTACATGGTGGTGCGCGCCGGCGACGACACGGTCTGCGTCGCACGCCATGAAAGCGCGGCGCCCATCCAGGCCCTGGTGCTGCAGGTCGGCACCCGCGAGCCGCTGGGCATCGGCGCCGGCAGCATGGCGCTGTTGGCCGCGCTGCCGCCGCAGGAAGCCGAGCAGGCGATCGCGCGCAACCTGGAGCGCTATCGCCGACGCGATCGCTTCGAGGAGAGCTCCTTCCGCGGCACGCTGAACGAAGCGCGCCGGCGCGGCTTCGCCTCGCATGACGGCCTGTTCACCCGCGGCGTCAGCGGCATCGGCGTCGCGGTGCGCGACGACAGCGGCTACCCGCTGGCGGCGGTCAGCACGGCCTTCGTGACCGAGTGGCTGGACGGGGGCCAGCGCGAGATTCTGGCCCGGCGCATGGAGGCGAGCGCCGCGAGCATCGCGGCCGGTCTTCTCGGCTCGCGCAACGGGGTGCCGGCGGGCCACGATTGACCCGGCCGCGAGCCGCCCGGGCGCACCGGTCGTGACGGCCGTCGACATCCACACGCACATGCTGACGCAGGACTGGATCGAGTGCCTGCGCCGGTACGGCAACGGCGAATATCGCATCGGGCGGTCGCCGGCCGGGCAGGACACGATCCATATCGGCGACGTGCCGTTCATGACCCTGCTGCCCGAGATGTGGGACTACGACCGGCGCATCGCGGCGATGGACCGCGCCCGCGTGGACATCGCGGTGGTGTCGCTGACCTGCCCCAACGTGTTCTGGGGCGGGCGCGAGGCCAGCCTCGCCGCGGCGCGCGCGGTCAACGACTCGATGGCGGAGCAGCAGCGCGCGCGCCCCGGGCGCATCCGCTGGTTGGCCTCGCTGCCCTGGCAATACTCCGAGGACGCCACGGCCGAACTGGCGCGGGCGGCGGAGGAAGGCGCCGTCGGCGTGATGGTGCTGGCCAATATCGCCGGCAGGAACCTGACCGACCCCGACTTCGCCCCGGTCTGGACCGAGATCGACCGGCGCGGGCTGCCGGTGCTGGTGCACCCGACCGTGCCGCAGGGCGCACGCGACATGGCGATGGACACGTTCGGCCTGGTGCCACCGGTCGGATTCATGGTCGACACCACGCTCGCCTTCGCGCGGCTGATCCTGTCGGGGTTCCTCGACCGCTACCCGAACCTGAAGCTGATCGCGGCGCATGGTGGCGGCGCCCTGCCCTATCTCGCCAGCCGCCTGGACCGCTGCCACGCGATGATCCCCGCCTGCGCGCAAGGGACCAAGACCAGCCCATCCGAGCACCTGCGCCGGATCTACTACGACACGGTCGTCTACGACGGCCGCGCGCTGGAGCTGTGCCTTTCCGTCGCGGGCTCGCCCGACAACCTGCTGTACGGATCGGATTACCCGCACAATATCGGCGACATGGACGGCTGCCTCGCGCGCGTGCGGTCCCTGCCCGGCGACCAGTCGCGGCGCATCAGCGGCCGCAACGCGGAGCGGCTGTTCCGCCTCTGAGGCACCGCGCGCCATCGAGTCGAGCGACCGCGTGTCCGGCCGCGGGCTGCTCAAGCAGGGTCGGGCTTGCCCTTCGCCGATGGCGCACGCTTGCGCCGGGCCGGCGGCGGCTTGAGCGCCTCGTTGCGGCGATCTTCCTCTTCCTTTGCCAGGCGCAGGGCGCGCAGCCTGGCGGTCTTGGCGGCCTGCGCCGCTTCCGCTTTCTCGCGCTCGCGGATGAAGGCCGATTCCCGCTCCTGGGCCTTGCTGAAATGGTCCTGCGCCCGGCGGCGGGCTTCGTCGGCGCGACCTTCTGGTGGTGGCTTCACGGACAGATCCTCCCTTGACCGGCGGTCGTCTTCAGGCCGGCGAACCGGATCATGCCGGCGGCGTGCGCGATACGCCGGCCGGAAGCCAAACGGGGCAGCCGATGCTGCCCCGTTCACTTGCGCGTGCTACACCGGCTTCAAATTGGTGGCCGCGGGCTTGCCGCGGTCTTGCTGCACTTCGTAGCTGATCTTCTGGCCTTCGTTCAGCGTTTGCATCCCGGCCTTCTGGACCGCCGAGATATGCACGAACACGTCCTTCGAGGCGTCCTCCGGCTGGATGAAGCCGAAGCCCTTCTGGGCGTTGAACCACTTAACCGTTCCGATAGCCATAGTCTTCCTTTGGGTAGATAGGACGTTCCGCCATCCAACGCTGGACGGCGGGCCAGACTTCGTCACGGGGTGAAACCGATCAGCTCTCTTCCGAGAAAGAGCGGAGATGAGGCTAGCCCATAGCGGAGCCGACCCGTTCTAAATAGCGACAGCGGCACCGCATTACAATGGCCGCCTCCGCCCATGCGCGTTTGCCCCAGGCGTTAACTTCCGCCGAGCACGACGGATTTCGACGTCAGGAACAACTTGAAGCCGCCGGCGTTGCCCTGGCGACCGCCGCCTGCCACGAAGGCGCAGATCACATGCCGAAAAGGAGGAGGAGATTGACCGCGCGTTCAACCGTGGCGCCGAGCGGCGGCCGCGTGGCCCGCGGTTGCCGGGAAGACCCGGCCGCTAGACCCGCGGCGCCCGCCTTCCTCCCAGCCAACCTGCTTCGGACTGCAAGGCTCGGGCCGATCGGGCGTTCGGCATGGCAAGCACCATCGTCGCGCGTTGGCAGGTCTGGTCGGGCGAGGGCCTGCAGCATCTTGTGCTGAAGCAAGGACCGCACGAGATCGTCGCCGAGCCGGCGGTGACCGGCGCAACCGAGGCGGGCGCGCCGCTGTCGGCGTGGTTCCGCATTGCCCGCGACGGTGCCTGGCGCGTGCGCCGCGTCGAGGCCGGCGTGGTCGGCGACGAGCGCCGCATTCGCCTCGCGAGCGACGGCGACGGCCGCACCCGCTGCTATTCCGTTGACAGCAGGATCTTGCCGATCGTCGTGCGCGACTGCAGCAGCCGGTGCGCGTCGGCGGCCTGGGCGAGCGGAAAGATCTTCGCCAGCGCGAACTTCATCCGGCCCGAGCCGACCGCGTCGAACACGTCGTTGGCGCGCCGGCTGATCTCCTCCTGGGTCCGCAGGTGATGCGCCAGGCGCGGGCGGGTGAAATAGATCGAGCCGGTCGCCGATAGCTCCATCGGCGCGATCGATTCCACCAGGCCCGAGCTGTTGCCGTAGAGCACGCAGGTGCCGCGGTGCCGCACGGCCTGGATGCTCTTCTTGATCGTCGTCTTGCCGACCGAGTCGTAGACCGCATCGAGGCCCTTGCCGTCGCCCCAGGACTTCGCGACCTCGAGGAAATCCTCGTCGTTGTAGAGGATGGCGCGGTCGGCGCCGAGGCCGCGCACGAACCCGGCCTTGGCGGCGTTGCCGACCGTCGCCAGCACCTGGGCGCCCTTGAGCTTGGCGAACTGCAGCAGGATATGGCCGACGCCGCCGGCCGCGGCATGCACCAGGCAGGACATGCCGGGGGCGAGCTTCACCGTGTCGTGCGAGAGGTAGTGCGCCGTGCCGGCGATCGACAGGGTCGAGGCCGCGTCCTCGAGCTTGAGGCCCTTCGGCACCTTGACCACGCGCGAAGCGGGCGCGGCCACGTACTCGGCATAGGCGCCGGGCGACTCGAAGATGACGTCGTCGCCCGCCCTGAGGTGTTTCACCTCGGCGCCGACGGCCTCGACCGTGCCGGTGCCCTCGCCACCGATGCGCAACGGTCCCTCGCCCTCCTTCAGCGGCGCGCCGCCGCGATACGTGCCCTCGCGCAGGTAGACGTCGCCGTAGGTGATCGTCGCGTAGCGCAGCTTGACCAGAACCTGGCCCGCCGCAGGCGAAGGCTTCGGCCCTTCGGCCAGGGTCAGGACCTCGGGTCCGCCGAGGCGGGGAACGGTGATCATGCGCATCGCGGCTTCTCCATCGGATTCAGGTCTTGGCTTCGTCTGCGGTTTCGTCGATCGGCGCGACCTGGGCGGGATCGATGCCGATCCAGGCGCGCTCGCCGGGCTGATACTGGTCCTGCGGCTCGCGCGAGACCGTGAGCGTCACGCCGCCGGCGTCGACCGTGTAGTCCCAGTGCTCGCCGAAATAGGCGCGCTCGACCACGGTGGCGGCGACCCAGTGCCGCCCGCCCTCGCCCTGCGGCGGCGCCTGCCGCAGCATGGCGATACCTTGCGGCCGGACCGAGAAGAGGCGCTTGGCGCCGCCAGGGTCGGCGGGCAGGGCCTGCGCCAGCGGCAGGACGAAACCGCCGAAATCGGCGGTCCGGCTCTGTACCCTGCCGCGGATGAAGTTGGTGCGGCCGATGAAGCTGGCGACAAAGCGCGTGCGCGGCGCGTTGTAGAGCCGGAACGGCGTGTCGACCTGCTCGATGCGGCCGCGGTTCATCACCACGATGCGGTCGGAGGTGACCATCGCCTCGGCCTGGTCGTGCGTGACGTAGATCGTGGTGATCCTGTAGCGGTCGTGCAGCCGGCGGATCTCCATCCGCATCTCGTCGCGCAGGTTGGCATCGAGGTTGCTGAGCGGTTCGTCGAGCAGCAGCACCTCGGGCTGGATGACGATGGCGCGCGCGAGCGCGACGCGCTGCTGCTGGCCGCCGCTGAGCTCGGCCGGGTAGCGGTCGGCGAGCTCGCCCAGGCGCACGACTCCGAGTATCTCGGCGACCTGGCGCTGGATCTCGTCGCGGCCCAGGCGCCGGAGCTTGAGGCCGAAGGCGACATTCTCGGCCACGGTCATGTTCGGCCAGATCGCGTAGCTCTGGAAGATCATCGACATGCGCCGGCGCTCGGGCGGCACCGCGCCTGCGGGCGACGACACCACCTCGCCGCCCAGCACGATCGTTCCGCGGCTCGGCACCATGAAGCCGGCGATCATCCTGAGCATCGTCGTCTTACCGCAACCCGACGGCCCCAGCAGCGAGATGAACTCGCCCGCGGCGATGTCGAGCGTGAAGTCGCTGACGGCGGTGAAGGCGCCGAAGTCGCGGCCGACGCCGCTGATCGCCATCTTGGGCGCCGTCGTCATCGCCGCCCTATTCCGTCCGGCGCAGCATGAAGTCGCTGCCGAGCGCCTTGAGGCCCAGCGCGACGAAGGCCACGGTGGTGACGAGAAGGATCACGCCGAGCGCCGCCAGGCGCTCGAAGTTGCCGCCCTCGGTCAGGTCGAAGAACAGCACCGACATGGTCTTGGTCTGCGGCCCGTAGAGGAACAGGGCGGAGCTGACCTCGCGCGTCGAGGCGATGAAGACCAGAAGCCACGCGCCGGCGAGGCTGCGCTTCAGGAGCGGCGCCACCACGCGCCTGACCGCCAGGATGCGCGTGCCGCCGAGGAT
This sequence comes from uncultured Rhodospirillaceae bacterium, assembly GCA_964557415.1. Lineage (GTDB taxonomy): Bacteria > Pseudomonadota > Alphaproteobacteria > JAEULC01 > JAEULC01 > JAEULC01. The sequence goes on along the minus strand of CAZLBB010000021.1, from coordinate 10,827 downwards.
GCGCACGGCGTCCTCCATCTCGGCGTTGAGGCCGCGGACCGCCGCCGAAGCGTTGGCATAGGCGATCGGCAGGAAGCGGGTGACGAAGGCGACGATCAGGATCGTCGCCGTGCCGGCGAGCGCCACCGGCGGCGGCGCGTAGGCCGCGTAGAAGCCGATCGCCAGCACCATGCCGGGAATGACGAAGGGCGCGAAGCAGAGGATGCTGAGCGCCTGGCCGTAGGGCACCAGGCGGCGTTCGACGATGTAGGCGGTCATCAGCGCGAGCGTGATCGCCGCGGTCGCCGCGGCGGTGGCGTAGACGAAGGTGTTGATGATCGACTGCTGCGCCACGACGTTCTCGAACAGCAGGTACTTGACGTTGGCGAGCGTCCAGTTGTCCCACACCGGCCCGCGCGCCCACGCCTTGGCGAAGCCGGCTTGCACCAGCACGAGGTAGGGCAGCACGACCGACAGCATCACGATGAACAGGCAATACCCGAGGAAGACCCACCGCCATGGCCCGAGCGCCGTCAGCCGCCGCTCGCCGCCCTTGCCGGTCAGCGTCACGTAGCCCTTGCGCCTGAGGATGCGGTGCTGCAGCCAGAACAGGCCGGCCGTCACCAGCAGCAGCGGCATGGCATAGGCGGCGGCGACCTCGACCCTGAGCGGGTAGCCGAAGAAGGACCAGAGCTGCAGCGTGATCAGGTTGACGCGCGCCGGCAGCGCGACGACGACCGACGAGCCGATGATGGAGATCGCCTCCAGGAACGTCACGATCCAGGCGCCGATGATCGCGGGCGTGACCAGCGGGAGGGTGACGAGGAACGTGGTCCTGAGCTGGCTGGCGCCGAGGATGTTGGCCGCCTCCTCCATCTCGCTCGACACCACGTCGAGCGCGGCGGTGACGAACACGAAGGTGTAGGGAAACGAGTAGATCGCCAGCACGAAGACGAGGCCGGCGAAGGTGTAGATGTCGAGGAACCCCGTCTCCGCGCCGGTCAGCCCCTTGTAGAGGCGGTTGAGCCAGCCTGCGTTCGGCCCCGCCAGCAGGATCCAGCTCGTGGCGCCGAGAAAGGGCGGCGTGATGAAGGTGGCGAGCACCATGAGCCGCACCAGGTGCTTCGCCGGCATGTCGCTGCGCGAGACCGCCCAGGCCATGGGCACGGCCATGACGAGCGCGAGGAAGGCGACGCAGACGCCCATGATCAGGGAATTGCGGAAGCCCGCGATGTAGCGCCAGCGGCTGAACGCCTCGACGTAGTTGGAGAGCGTCACCGCACCGGTCGCGCCGTCCTCGAGGCTGATGCGCACGAGCTGGAGCAGCGGGTTGACGACCAGCACGACCAGGATCAGGGCCACGGCGACCCAGATCAGCCGGCTCCAGTCCCGGCCGCCGTAGCGTCGCGGCGCGGCGGCGGCGGTCTCGGCATCCGCCGTCACGCGGCGCCGCGCCCCGCCGCGACGCGTGACGGCGCGCGCGCTGACCCGCTATCGATCACCGCCTTCTATTGGCCGAACGTGTCGCGCCAGTTTTCCACCAGCTTCGGCAGCGCCTTCTCCGCCTCCGACGACGGCACGATCGGCGCCAGCGCCACGTCCTTCAGCGTCTTGCCGCCGGGCAGCTGGGTCAGCACCTCGGTGCGCGCGGTGTGGTAGCGCGATGAGGAGACGACCTTGGCGTGCTCGACGCCGAGCAGGAACTCGGTGAACAGCCGCGCCATGTTGGGCTGCGGCGCATTGGCCAGGATCGCGGTGTACCCGACGATCAGCACCGACCCGTCCGAGGGAAAGGACACGTCGACGGCGTTTCCCTTGGCGGCGCTGTCCAGCACCGTCGTGTCCGGCATCGGCGCCACCAGGCGCTCGCCCGAGTTCAGCGCGGTCAGCGCGTCGAAGGTCGAGCGCTGCACCAGCGGAGCATTCTTCTGCAGCGCGTCGAAATACGACCAGCCGTGCTGCTTGTTCATGACCACGACCCAGGCGGCGTCGAAGCCGCTGAAGGCCGGATGGCTCAGCGCCAGCTTGCCCTTCCATTTCGGGTCGGTCAGGTCCTTCCACGTCTTCGGCACGTCCTCCGGCTTCACCTTGGCCTTGTTGTAGCCGATCGCCACCGTACCGGCGCCGATCGGGTAGAGATATTCGGGCACGATGGTCGGCTTCATCGCCGGCGCGAGCTGGCTTGCGGTCTCCGGCACGTACTTGGCGAGCCGTCCTTCGCGCATCAGGATGTCGTAGTAGCCGCCAACGCCGCTCAGGCTGGCAACGCTCGCCACGGCCATGCCGGCCTTGAAGTCCTGCTGCAGGCGCTGGAATGCCGCCCCGGTCGTGGTGCGGATCGGGATCACCTTGAGGCCCGGATAGGCCTGGGCGAAGGCGGCCGCCGCCCTGTCGGCCGGCTCCTGGCCATAGAAGCTGATGTACCATGTCATCGGCCCTTCCTTGCGGGCGGCCGCTTCCAGCGCCTTCATGTCGGCGCCTGCCTCGGACGCCGGCGCCGCCGCCACGGCGAGGCCCAGCATCAGCGCCGCGCCGGCGCGCGACGCGATCTTGTCGAGAAGCCGGAGTCCGGCACGATCGGGCATCGGTATTTCCCCCTTGCTGTCCGTTCGACCGCGAGCGGCCGCGCGCGTTCTTGTCCGCGGCGGGGCTTTGCCCCGCAGCCTGCGATTCAGATAGGGAGCCGGGTGGGCTGGATAGGATAAAGTTGCAGCGCGACTTCGGCCAAGCGGCCGCGGGGACCGCACGCGCGGAACCGGCCGGGGCTCAGATGCCGCCGGCGCCGCCTTTCGCCCGCGCGCCCCGGCGCCTTGCGATGCGTTTTCGCACCGGGGGAACGGCCGGCGCGGCCATCAGCGCCGTCGTGTCTTTGGCGCAGGACAGGGCGATCAGGGTTTCCGTGCGCTGGATGCCCGGGATCGTCTTCACGTCGTCGAGGAAGGCCTCGAGCGAGCGCGTGTTCGGCAGCCGCAGCTTCAACAGGTAGTTCCAGGCGCCGGTCACGTGATGGCATTCCAGCACCGCCGGGTTCGCCTTGACGCGCTTGAGGAACGGCGCCTCGGCCGCGGGATCGAGCCAGCCGACGAACATGAAGGCGAGCAGGTCGAGCCCGACCGCCTCGGGCGCGACGCGCGCGTGAAAGCCGGTAACGACGCCGTCGCGGATGAGCCGGCGGATGCGTTCCTTGACCGAGGACGGCGCCAGGCCGACGGCCTGCCCCAGAGCGCCGAGCGAGGCCTGGTCGTCTTTCTGCAGCAGGCGGAGCAGATGCCGGTCGATGCCGTCGAGGCGGGCCATGGAAGATGGCATAGCACGCCGGAAACGAGCGCCGCACGCGCCAAGTGGTCGCGCGTCACATCCGGCACCGAACCGCCGAAGGCGTCAGTCCGAACTGTCGCCGGAAGGCGCGGTTGAAGTGGGACAGGTCGCCGAAGCCGACCGCATAGGCGATGTCGACGATGCGCCGGCGCGGTGCACCGGCTTCCTCCAGCAGGAGGCGCGCGCGCGCCAGGCGCTTCTCCCGTACCAGGCGCGTGAACTTCAGGCCGGCCCCGGCCAGAAGGTGGTGCACGTACCGCTCCGACAGGCCGAGCCGCGCGCCGAGCGTGGCGGCGCTGAGCCCGGGTTCCGGCAGGTAGGCGTCGATTCCGGCCAGGATGGCGGCCAGGCGTGCCCGCTTGCGTGTGGCCCGGCCGCCGGCGGGGGCGGCAGGAGCGGCAGCCAAGGGCTGCATGCCGATCAGGCTCCGGTGCGGGCGGCCGGATATTTTTCGGTTTATGCCTGTCGAACGAAAATTTCAACGGCAATCATTGAGAATTCCGCCTTTATTGCGGTCCCGGCAAAGACGCCCGGAGCGGCCGCGCTAATCTCGCCGGCGACTTGGGGGCTCATCGTCGCGCCGCGACCAGCGGTCGCGCGCGATCGCATATGACCGGAGAGTCCCCATGGCTTTCATCACCGGAAATTCGGGCGACAACAGCCTCAGCGGCGGCAGCGGCAGCGACACGATCTGGGGCCTGGGCGGCGACGACACGCTCTACGGCCTCGGCGGAAACGACACGCTGCTCGGCTTCAGCGGCGACGATTTCCTCTACGGCGGCAGCGGCTGGGACTCGCTGATCGGCGGCGACGGCAACGACTACTACGACGTCGACAGCATCGCCGACGTCGTGCTCGAGGACCCGAACGACGGCGCCGACACGGTCGCCGCCAGCGTCACCTACACGCTCGGCGCCAATGTCGAGAACCTGGTCCTCTACAACCTCGCCGGCCTCAACGGCTTCGGCAACCTGCTCGACAACCGCATCGTCGGCGGCAGCTACGCCAACTTCCTGGGCGGCGGCGGCGGCAACGACACGCTCGAGGGCAAGGGCGGCGACGACGTGCTGGACGGCGGCACGGGCGCGGACAGCATGATCGGCGGCAGCGGCAACGACACTTTCTTCGTCGACAGCGTCTACGACAACGTGACGGAGTACAACGGCCAGGGCACCGACACGATCCGGTCCTACATCACGTTCAGCATGCACTACGATGCGTTCGTCGAGAACCTCGAGCTGCTGGGCAATGCGGCGATCAACGGCTACGGCAACGACCTGAACAACACGCTGACGGGGAACGACGCCGCCAACACGCTGTCGGGCGGGCTCGGCGGCGACCGCATGGTCGGCAAGGGCGGCAATGACGTCTACTACGTCGACGCGCCCGGCGACGTCGTGGTCGAGGCCGCGAATGCGGGCAACGACACCATCCGGTCCGAGATCAACCTGACGCTGGGCGCCAACCTGGAGAATCTCGAATTGATGGGCGCGGCCACGACCGGCACCGGCAACGATCTGGACAACCGCATCAGCGGCAACGACCTCGCCAATACGCTGTCGGGCGGCAACGGCGCCGATACGCTGGCCGGCGCGGGCGGCGCCGATACGCTGACCGGCGGCGCGGGCGGCGACACCTACGTCGTCGACGCCCTCGACACGATCGTCGAAACCGACGCCGGCGGCGGCGACTGGGTGCACACCGCGATCGACGGCTACACCCTCGGCGCCAATCTCGAGAACCTCCTGCTGTTCGAGGGCGGCGCGCCGGTGACCGGCACTGGCAACGGCCTGGACAACCTGATCGTCGGCAACCCGGTCGGGAACGTCCTGTTCGGCGGCGGCGGGACGGACACGTTCGACGGCGGCAAGGGCGACGACACCTATTACGTCGACAGCGCGGAAGACGTGGTGATCGAGGCGGTCGGCGACGGCACGGAAGCCGGCACGTTCGGCACCGACATGGTGAATGCCTCGGCCAGCTACCAGCTCGGCGCCGGGCAGTCGGTCGAGGTGCTGCAGTTGACCGGCACGGACTACATCAACGCCACCGGCAACGAGCTGGCCAACACGCTGATCGGCAACAGCGGCAACAACGCGCTCTCGAGCGGCGCCGGCAACGACCAGATGATCGGCCAGGGCGGCAACGACGCGTTCGTCTACCGGCTCGGCGACGGGGTCGACCTGATCTCGGACTTCACCGGCGCCGGCGTGACGCTGGGGGACTTCATCGTGCTGGACGATTTCGCCATCGCGGATTTCGCGAGCCTGCTGCCGCTGATCACCGACGTAGCGGGTGGCTGCCAGATCCAGTTCAACGCGGCCGACTTCCTGGTGCTGGCGAACGTTTCCAAGGCGCAGCTCGATGCCAGCGACTTCAGCTTCGCCTGACCGCGCCGCTGCCGGGCGGACGGCCGTGACGTGGGTCACAACCGTCCGCCCGGCTCAGTGAACCCGTTCATAGGCGCCGGACGCCCACGCCTGTAGGCATGCGACTGCGCATGTTCATGCGGGGGAGGACGACATGGCGATCTTCACGGGCACCGGCGGCGACGACGCGATCAAGGGCAGCACGGCCGTCGACACGATGCTCGGCCTGGGCGGCGACGATGCGCTGTTCGGCCTCGGCGGCAACGACACGATCGACGGCGGCGCCGGCCGCGACACGATGGTCGGCGGCACCGGCGACGACACCTATATCGCCGACAGCCGCTTCGACGCGGTCGTCGAAGCCGCCGGCGAGGGGCGCGACACGCTCCTGTCCTCCGCCAACGTCTTCCTCGCGACCTCCCCGGCGGAGATCGAGGTCGTGCAGATCACCGGCACGGCCGGCCGCCAGGTGGTCGGCAACGCGACCCGCGACCAGACCCTGATCGGCAGCAGCGGCAACGACGACCTGCGCAGCGGCGGCGTCGACGCGACCCTGATCGGCGGCGCCGGCAACGACCTCTACTTCGTCGACGGCGACGACGCGCTGCTCGAGAACGCGGGCGCCGGGATCGACTCGGTGTTCTTCAACCAGGGCGGCGCCGGCGGCAACGCCTTCACCCTGGCTGCCAACCTGGAGAACCTCAGCGCCAACAACGTGTCGTCCGCCGCCAGGGCGATCCTCACCGGCAACGGGCTGGACAACAGCATCACGGGCCTCAACGCCGCCGACACGCTGTTTGGCCTGAACGGCGCGGACGTCCTGGTCGGCGGCGCCGGGAACGACGTGCTCGACGGCGGCTCGAACCTGGACACGCTCGTCGGCGGCACCGGCGACGACACGTTCGTGGTCGCCGACACGACCAACTTCCAGATCGACCGCATCTCCGAGGCCGCGGGCGAAGGGCGCGATACGATCCTGGCGAGCCGGAACGTCAACCTGGCCACGCTCGGGAATGCATCGGGCCTGCCGCTCGAGATCGAGGTCATCCAGGTCACCCGCACGACCACGACCCAGGTGATCGGCAACGGCACCGCGGACCAGACGCTGATCGGCAATGTCGGCGACGACGACCTGCGCTCCGGCGGCGGCGGTGACTCGACGCTGGTCGGCGGCGCCGGCAACGACACGTATTTCGCCGTCGGCGGCGACGTGCTGGTCGAATCGGCCGGCCAGGGCGTCGATTCGGTGTTCTTCAACCAGGCCACCAACGGCAACGCCTTCACGCTCGCGGCGGAGTTCGAGAACCTCAGTGCCAACAACGCGAGCCCGGCCGCGTCCGCCGTGCTGACCGGCAACGCGGCCGACAATACGATCGCGGGCCTCAACGCCGACGACACGCTGTTCGGCCTCGGCGGCGCCGACGTGCTGAACGGCGGCGCCGGCGACGACACGCTCCTGGGCGGCGCCGGCGCGGATACGATGGAAGGATCGACCGGCAACGACTTCTTCTCGGTCGACAACGCCGCCGACCTCGCCGTCGAGCTGGCCGGCCAGGGCACCGACCGCATCGACTCCACGGTCAGCTACGCGCTCGGCGCCGGCCAGTCGATCGAGACGCTGCAGCTGCTGGGCACGGACAACATCAACGCTACCGGCAACGAGCTGGCCAACACGCTGATCGGCAATTCCGGCCACAACGCCTTCTCCGGCGGCGCCGGCACCGACGAGTTGACCGGCCTGAGCGGCAACGACGCCTTCGTATACGCGCTCGGCAACGGGGTCGACCGGATTTCGGACTTCACCAACGCCGGACTGGCGCTGGGCGACTTCATCGTGCTGGACGACACCGGCATCACCAGCTTCGCCCAGCTGCTGCCGCTGATCACCGATGTCGGCGGCAGCTGCCAGATCCAGTTCAACGCCAACGACTTCCTGGTGCTGGCGGGCGTGTCGAAGGCGCAGCTTGACGCCAGCGACTTCGTCTTTGACTAAATCCTTCGGCGCGATGGCGGCAGAGGCGCGGGCTGCCGGACCCCCCTCTGCCTTCCCTTGCGGCGTCCGCCGGCGGCGGACACAACGGCGGTTGCGCGAAGGGTCCGAGAGCTCGCATATGATCGTGCCCCTTCTTTCCGCATGTCCGTTCTCAACGGAACACGACCGGATTATGCATTCCGTGCCGGGGTTCACTGCGTTTCTGTTCGCCTGGATGCTCGCCACGGCGGTCGAAGGCGCTCAACTTTTCGTGTCGGTGAGCGGGAACGACGCCAATGATTGCCTTTCGCCGAGCAGGCCCCGCGCAACCTTGCAGGCGGCCGTCGGCAAGGCCCCCTGGGGGCGTCCAGCCACGCTGCGCGCGATCTCCTGCGGCGTCTACGCGCCCGTGGACGTGATCTACTACAAGCTCGTGAGCATCATCGGCGAGGAGTAGCGACATCTCTTGCGTCAGGATCGAGGCCGCGCCCGGGCAGGCGGCGGTGTCGTGCCCACCTGCGCGCCGTGAATTACGCTCTTCAGGGCGGCGTTGCTCGGTACTGCGGCCGGGCTCGGACGTAAAAGTGTCGAGTCCGTCAGATTCCATTGGGCACCAGACACTCCAGCGCCGTCCGCAATGGACAGCCGGTCAAGTCGATGACCCCTTTGCGCGCTCCCGATGCGAACGCATTGCTGAAGTTCGCGTGAATCTGCAGTTCGCCGCCGCGATGCAGGTAGCCGTTCGAAGCCAAGACGTGGTAGGGCGCGTGGCCATACACGCGATTGGCCCAGCTCGTGCCAAGCGAGGCGCCGGTGACGCCGGTATGAGCGCTGGCTAACGTGTGGAAGTCGGTGGCTGCAATATCGCAGATGGAAAGCTGCCTGCGGTACACGCCGTGAGACGCCGTAATTCCCGAGGCGTTGGATAAAACAACGCATTCGATGGTGACGATGGCCAAGTCCCGGCCGGCGCGTCAGCGAATGACCGAGGTGGCGTCCGCGACGCCAGGGACGTTGCCCGGAATTGCAACCGAACCCTTGTGCAGGATGCCGTTCGTCAACACCCACTGCCGGCCCGTGACGCCATTGTTCGTAATGGCCGCGCCCGGCATGCTTATCTTGCCGTCGGAAACGCTGATCACGGCGCCGGAAAAGGACACCGGGTCGAACACCAGCGTTGCGTTCAGCGTGACCTCGGAGAACGTTCCTACCATCACGAAATACGCTGCGCTGCCATAGATGTAGATATTGCTGCTGGCGTTGAACTTGCTGCTGGTCTCGCTGGCGGCGATCATCACGCCATTCAGGAAGTTCCTGAAGGTGCAGAAGGCGCAGTCGGCGATGGCGTACTGCCGCAGCGCCCACCCCACGCTGCCATTGCCCCCCTCGAACGCGACGCATTGCGCTGTGGCGGTCGCGTGATCCTGGACGTGAATGGCAGCGTTTCCGTCCGGCGCTACAATTTTCGTGCGACCGAATCCAACCACCGAGCAATCGCCACCGATCGCAATGAACTTGAAGTGCGAGACGTCCACGGGCGCAAAGCCGCATTCCTGCCCGGCCGGCTTGCCACACAGCAGCAAGATGCCGCTCTTGCCGACCGGCGCCAGGTCGGTGGCCCGCTGCAAGGTGGCGCAAGCGGTCGCGACGCTGCGACAGTCGTTGTCGTCGCTTCCGGTGTCGGAAACATAGAATTGCGCGACCGCCGACATCGGCGCCGAAAGCAAGAAGGCAGCGAAAAGAAAAGTCTTCATCCTTCCTCAATTAAACGACGGTTGCGCGCTCTCGCGGCGCAGGACACTTGCAGTTGGTACGCAGCAAGCCGCGGGCTCCCGGGGCTGCGCCAGATGCGGTATTCGTGCGGGCCCGTCGCCGAATTCCAGCGCCCAGGTTACCTATTCCTGGCATCGGATGAAACCCCACCCGAAACCTGTGCGCATGGCCGATCACCCGTGGGCGAGCCTCGCGGCTGTGCCGCCGGCTGCCTTACCAATCCTCCGCACAGCGGACCCGCGCCCTCGACTCTCGATCAACCGCTCTACCGGCCGCTGATGCGAGCGCGCGAGTATCTCGGCCAGCGCCGTCGGGCTTCCCGGGAACGGGACCTCCGGATCCGGGCCAGCAAACAGGGGGACATGCCATGGCGGTTATCACCAGACCTTCGGGCAACGACGCGCCGAGCGGCACGAGCCTGGCCGAAATCGTTTACGGGTTGGAGGGTGACGATACTCCGGTCAGCGGCGGCCGCGACGAAACGCTGCGCGGCGACGCGGGCGACGACAACTTGTCCGGGAGGCTGGGCGACGACGAGGCGACCGGAGCAAGCGGCAGCGATCCTTTCTCATATATAGGGACTTCTTCGGCAACGACCTGATCACGAACTTCAAGGGCGCCGGCCTGACCTTGGGCGACTTCATCGTGCTGGACGATTTCGGCATCGCGGATTTCGCAAGCCTGCTGCCGCTGATCACCGACGTCGGCGGCGGCTGCCAGATCCAGTTCAACGCCAACGACTTCCTGGTGCTGGGCACCGTGACCAAGGCGCAGCTCGACGCCAGCGACTTCGTGTTCACCTGACCGGTCGGCGAGCCTTCCTGCGGTTTCGCTCGTTTCCGTCCGGCCGCGCCGGCAGGAGACAAGCGATCGGCGGCCCGGTCGCTGCTGCCGGCCGCCATGGTGTCGGCCGCTTCCTGCGGGTCCGTTGCCTTCCGCAGGCGATGCGGGTCGTGTAGGCTCGCGCCGACGCGCGGCTTGTCGGTGGGGATCGTCATGCGAAGCGACAGGGCGGTCGCGTTCGTCCTCGCCATTTGCGCGGTTGCGCCGCGCGCCGGGGCGACGGAGGAGCGCCCCGTGGCGGTCGACTGGGACGGCGTGCAGCGCCTTGCCGCCGGCACGCTGCGCTGGGACGGCGAGGGCCGGGGCCATATCGATTTCCTGCTGTCGCAGGACTCCGGCAGATGCAGCGGCATGGTCGCGCCGACGCGGCCGGAGGCGGCGACGGCGAGCTGGGCGCTCGCCTGCGCGAACGGGCTGGTCGCCAGCGGCACGTTTGCGGGCAGCGACGGCGGCGGCAGGGGCACGGGCAGGGATGCGGCGGGCCGGGCCGTCTCCTTCGTGGTCGGCGCCGCAAGGCCGGCGCCTTCGGCAGCGGCGGCGCCGTCCGCGGCCAAGGCCGCGGCGGCCGCCAAG
>CAZLBB010000020.1:0-57836 GCA_964557415.1 uncultured Rhodospirillaceae bacterium | reverse complement strand
GGCCGTGCATCGCACCGGCCATCGTCATCTCGAGATGGGCGGCAGGATCGGTGGTGCTGAGGTGGACGCCGTGGCCGCGCCGGACCAAGGCGACCGCCAGCGCGGCCGCCACCGTCGTCTTCCCGACGCCGCCTTTGCCCATGACCATTATCAGCCCACGGCCATCCGCCGCCAGCCGGTCCACCAAGCGATCGAGCCCCGGCAGATCGGGCGCCTGCTCGACCGCCGCGGGCGCGGCCCGATCGGTGCCGTGCGGCGCGGCGCCGAGAAGCGCGCGCAGCGCCGGCAGGCCCATCATGTCGAACGGCCGCAACGGCACGTCGTCGCGCGGCAAGCGCCGGAGCGGCTCCGGCATTTCTGCCAGCACCTGGTTTCCCGTGCGCTCGAGCGACTGTGCAATCGCATCGTCGGCGAGGGTCGCGCGGAACACGCCATTGACGACCAGACGCTGGTTCGACAGCCCCAGCGCGCCGAACTCGGTCGCGGTCCGCGCCGCCTCGACGATCGCCGACCACTCCGGCCGCGTCACCAGGACGATCGTGGTCCGCAGCGGATCGGACAGGGCCGCGAGCGCAGCCTTGAACCGCTCTTCCCGCATCTTGAGGCCCGAGTGCGGCCCGAGGCAGGATGCGCCGCGATCGTTTCCGGTGAGGAATCCGGTCCACGCCTTGGGCAGGCTGAGCAGGCGCAGCGTATGCCCGGTCGGCGCGGTATCGAAGACGACGTGGTCGTATTCGGGCCCGTCGCCCGCCAGAAGCGCGACGAATTCGTCGAATGCGGCGATCTCGGTGGTGCAGGCGCCGGAGAGCTGCTCGCGGACCTCCTCGCGCTCCCGCGCGGTCGCGCCGGCGCCCATTTGCGAGATAACGCGCGCCCGATACCCGTCGGCTGCAAGATTCGGATCGATGTTCATCGCGTCGAGCCCACCCGCGCCGGAAACGGGCGTGGGACGGTCGTTCAGCGCCGTCCCCAGCATCTCGTCGAGGTTGGAGGCCGGATCGGTGCTGACGAGCAGCACCCGACGGCCGCCGTCAGCCAGAGCCAGCGACACGGCGCAAGCGATCGAGGTCTTTCCGACCCCGCCTTTGCCCGTGAAAAACAAATGCCGCGGAGGGTGGTCGAGGAGGGCGAGCCGGTCGGCTATTGGTGGATTCACGTGGCGGCCTTCGCGGCGCTGAACTGATCGTAGGCGCGAAGAGCATCGGCGCCGAATACGGCCGCCGGGCCGCCGCCCATGTAGACGGCGAGCGCCATCAGCTCCTTCGTCTTCGTGTCGAGGGCGCGCGTCGCCGTCGCCGCGGCCGCCAGCGATCCAAACGCCTTCATTGCTTCGGGGGCGCCCTGCCTCAGGGCACCGATGCCCGCGACCACATCGTCTGCAATCAGCGCGAAATCCTTGCTCATCGGAGAGCGCCTCGACAGATCACCCGACGGTTTCGATCGCTAGTGCGATGCCCTGGCCGCCGCCGATGCACAAGGTGACGATGCCCCGCTTCAACCCGTCGCGTCGCATCGAGTGGGCCAGCCGCGTCGTCAGGACGGCGCCGCTCGCGCCGATCGGATGCCCGTGCGCAATCGCGCCGCCCTCGACGTTGACGATGTCTTCGGCGAAGCCCAGCTCGCGCTGCACGGCGATGGCGATGGCCGCGAAGGCCTCGTTGATCTCGACCCGGTCGACGTCCTTGAGCGACCAGCCGGCGCGCTCCAGCGCCTGGCGCACGGCCGGCACGGGACCGATGCCGAACATGCCCGGCTCGACCGCGCCCAGGCCGTAGGCGACCAGGCGCGCATGGGGCTTGAGCTTTTGCCGTTCGGCGAAGCCACGTTCGGCAACGACCACGGCCGCTGCGCCGGTGTTGAGGCCGGGCGCATTGCCGGCGGTGATCGTGCCGTCTTTGCGGAAGGCTGGCTTCAGCTTGGCCAGGGACTCCAGTGTTGTATCCGGTCGGTTGTGCTCGTCGCGCGCAAACTTCTCCGGTCCCTTGCGGCCTTTGATCTCGACCGGCACGATCTCGGCCTCGAACTTGCCGGCGGCCTGCGCCTTGGAAAAGCGCTGCTGCGAGCGCTCGGCCCAGCGGTCCTGGTCGGACCGCGAAATCTGGTACCTGGCCGCCAGATCCTCGGTATGCCAGCCGGAATGCTGACCCGAGAACGCGTCGTTGAGCCCGTCGCGCAGCATGCTGTCGTAGACCTGGGCATCGCCCATGCGGTAGCCCCAGCGGCCGCCGGTCATGAGATACGGCGCGGCGTCCATGTTCTCGAGCCCGCCGGCGACCGCCGCCTCGACATGCCCGAGCCAGATCTCCTGCGCGGCGGAGGCGATCGCCTGCGCGCCGGAGCCGCACACGCGGTTGACCGTCAGCGCGGGCACTTCGACCGGGACGCCGCCCTGGATCGCCGCCTGTCGCGCCGGGTTCATCTTGTTGCCGGCCTGCACGACGTTGCCCATCACCACCGCGCCCAGCCGGGCCGGGTCGAGGCCGGACCGCTTCAGCGTCTCGCGTACCACGACAGCGCCCAGGTCGGTCGCCGGCGTGGACTTGAGAGCGCCGCCGTAAGTGCCAATGGCCGTGCGCACCGGGCTGCACAGCACGACGTCGGGCTTCGCCATGATTGGTTCTCCTGTCGCTGGAAACGTGGCCGAATCTCGGGGAATGCAGGCGGGCCCGCATTGATCTCGATCAAGTCCGGCGCAGCCGGCAGCGGGTCAGAACGCCGTGATCGTACGCACGATCATGTAGCCGGCGACCACGAAGATCACGCCGGCGAAGACGATGGTCAGTGCGCGCTTGCGCGCGGCCAGAAGCGTCGCGACCTTGATGCCGGCGAGCCCGCCGAGTACGCCGCCGGCGATGAACTCGAAGGCCACGGTCCAGGCGACGAGGCCCGAGAGCGCGTAGCTGGCCGCCGTCGTGAGCCCGAAGGCGCCGACCGAGAACAGCGACGAGCCGACCGCGTTGATCACCGCCATGCCGCTGCCGAGCATGATGCCCGGCACGATCAGGAACCCGCCGCCGATCCCGAAGAAGCCGGCGATCGCACCGGTCAGGAGGCCGATCGCGAGCAGGCGCAGCGCGATGCGCGGCGTGATGCGCGCCGACGGGTCGCCGGCGGATGCCTTCGGCCGCAGCATCGAGGCGCCGACGGCGAGCATGACAAGGGCGAAGAGCAGCAGCAGGCGCTCGCCCGAGACCAGCTTCCCGAGCGTCGAACCGAGCGCCGCGCCGACCATGCCGGCCACCGCGAACGCGGCGGCGCAGGGCCATTTCACGTTGCCCGCGCGCCAGTGGCCGATCAGGCCGGCAAAGGCACTGGCGGCGACCGCCAGCGCGCCGGTGCCGATCGCCACGTGCACGTCCTCGATGCCGACCACGTAGATCAGCAGCGGCACGGCCAGGATCGAGCCGCCGCCGCCCAGGAGCCCGAGCGAAAAGCCGACGAGGCCGCCGCTGAGGACGGCCAGGAGATCGGGGAGCCAGGTCATCGGTCGACGCCCGGCCGGCGGCGCGGCCCGCGGCCGCGCCGCCGGCGCGGCGTCACTGCGCGGCGACGAGCGTGCGCCGGTTCCACGGCATCCGCTTGAGCACGCGCGCCATGCCGCAGAAGCCGGTGAACCCCGCCAGCATCAGTCCGGCGCCGACGAAAGCGCTGAGCAGCACGAACCAGGGCGACACGGCGAGCCCGAGCACCGCGCCCAGCAGCGCCATGGAGCCGGCGCCGATCTGCACCTGGCGCTGCAGGTCGATCGGCGCGGAGCGGTCGAGATGGGTCGGCAGGCCCGCCGCCTTCCAGGCATCGAGCCCGCCCGCCAGCACGTAGACCTCGGCGAAGCCCTTGGCGATGATGCGGCTGGCGTTGGCGGCGGTGCGGTTGCCGCTGCGGCAATGGAACACCACGGTCTTGCCGCGCTGGCGCTCGCGATCGAACTCGTGCGCGTCGAAGGCGGACAAGGGCACGAGGCGCGCCCCCAGGATGTGCTCGCGCGCGTATTCGTCGGGCTCGCGGATGTCGATCAGCACGGCGCTGTCGCTATCCAGGCGCCGCTTCAGCTCCGTCGGGTCGATCGTCTTCATGGTCATGGTCGGGTCCTTCGTTCGGTGTTGCGCCGGCGGCAGAAGATCTCCGCCAGGGTCTTGATCACGGCGACGGCCTCGGGGCTGGACAGGCGGTAGAACACCATCTGCGCCGCGCGCCGCGTGCTGACGATGCCGGCGGCCCTGAGCCGCGCCAGGTGCTGCGACAGGGCCGCCTGCTGCAGGCCGACGACCGGGACGAGCTGCCCCACCGAGCGCTCGCCGTCGGCCAGCTCGCACAGGATCAGCAGGCGCCGCGGATTCGCGAGCAGCTCGAGCAGCCGCGCGGCCTCGCCCGCCTTCGCGCCCAAGTCCTCGCGATCCGTGGCGGCAATTCCCTTCATCGCGTCGCCATTCATAAGTTGAAGCTTATTTAGCTACCGCTTATATAATGGCCGCAAGCCCATTTGCAAGTCCGGCGAGGGAGTCCGCCATGGCCGCCCGCATCCAGGCCTTTTTCCACGAACCGACGTTCACGGTCACCTACCTGGTCGCCGACCCCGCGACCGGCGAGGCCGCGGTGGTCGATCCGGTGCTCGATTTCGACAGCAAGTCGGGCCGCACCGGCACCGCATCGGCCGACGCCGTGCTGGCGGCGGCGAAAGATGCCGGGGCCAGGATCGTCTGGATCCTCGAGACCCACGCCCATGCCGACCACCTGAGCGCGGCGCAGCACCTCAAGGCGCGGACCGGCGCCAAGGTCGCGATCGGCGCGGCGATCACCAAGGTGCAGGCTGTGTTCAAGGAGGTCTTCAACGCCGCCGAGATGCCGACGGACGGCAGCCAGTTCGATCGCCTGGTCGCGGACGGCGACCGGCTGCCGCTCGGCCGCCTCGCGATCGAGGCGATGCACACGCCCGGCCATACGCCGGCCTGCCTCACCTATCGGGTCGGCGACGCGGCTTTCGTCGGCGACACGCTGTTCATGCCCGACTACGGCACGGCGCGTGCCGATTTCCCGGGCGGCGACGCGCGCACGCTCTACCGCTCGATCCGGCGCCTCCTGTCGCTTCCGCCGCAGACCCGGCTGTTCCTGTGCCACGACTACAAGGCGCCGGGCCGCGACCGCTTCGCCTGGGAGACGACCGTGGCGGAGGAGCGCGCGAGGAACGTGCACGTGCACGACGGCGTGTCGGAGGAGGAATTCGTCCGCATGCGGCAGGCGCGCGACCGCACGCTGGAGATGCCCGTGCTCATCCTGCCCTCGATCCAGGTGAACATGCGCGCCGGCCACATGCCGCCGGCCGAGGGGAACGGGACGGTCTACCTGAAGCTGCCGGTCGACCGGCTCTGAGCCGAGCCGGCGGCGCCGGTCGGTATCACTCCGGCGCCCCCGCCAAGGCCTGTCTCAAGTCGGCGACCCTGACCGGCTTGCCCAGCACGCTCACATCGATCGCGCCGGCATGCTCGCCGAAGGCGCGCGCGGCCTTGGCGTAGTCCGGGTTGTAGCCGGTGACGATGATCAGCCGCCCGCGGTAACCGGCCTCGACCAGCCAGCGCGTGAGCTCGATTCCGTCGGCGCCCGGCATGACCATGTCCATGACGATGATGTCGGGGACGCGCTCGGCATAGCGCGTGTGGAACTCGTCGGCGGTCTTGGCCACCCGCGCGTGGAAGCCGGCCCCGGTGCCCACGGCGCGGACGAACTCCGCGAAATCGGGTTCGTCGTCGACGATCAGCAGCTCGGGGACGCGGGTCATGCGCCGGCCCGCACGTCGAGCGCGGCGCGCACGGCCGCAGCCAGGTCCGCCTTGGTGAACGGCTTCTGCAGCAGCAGGACGCCGCTGCTGAGCCGCCCGTTCTGCAGGCTCGCATTCTCCGTGTAGCCGGACATGAACACCACGCGCAGGTCGGGGCGCAGCGCCAAGGCGCGGTCGGCCAGCTGCGGCCCGTTCATCCCGCCGGCCAGCACCACGTCGGACAGCAGCAGCGCCACGTCGGCGTCGCGCGCCAGCACGCGCAGGGCCTCGTTGCCGTCGCGCGCCCGCTCGACCTGGTAGCCGAGCGAGCACAGCAGGGTGTTCACGAGTTCCAGCACGTCGGGATCGTCCTCCACGACCAGCACGCGTTCAGACCCGGCGGCGCGATCGGCAGCCGCTGCCGGTGGATTCCGGGCATCGACCGCGGCCGCCGAACGCGGCAGATAGATGCGCACGGTCGTGCCGGCGCCGATCGCGCTATAGATGCTGACATGGCCGTTGGACTGCTTGGCGAAGCCGTAGACCATGCTCAGACCGAGTCCGGTGCCTTTGCCCGGCCCCTTGGTCGTGAAGAACGGCTCGAACGCCCGCGCCGCGACATCGGGCGGCATGCCGCGGCCGGTATCGGACACCGCCAGCACGACGTATTCGCCAGGCTTCACCTCCATCTGCTGGACGGCATACTCGTCGGACAGCGCCGCATTGGCGGTCTCGATCATCAGCGTTCCGCCCTCGGGCATCGCATCGCGGGCGTTGAAAACGAGGTTCAGCAGGGCGTTCTGCAGCTGTCCCGCGTCGGCAGTGCAGGGCCACAGATCGGTCGCGCGCACGATCTTCAGCGCGATGTTCTCGGGCATGGTGCGGCGGATCAGCTCCGACATCTCGTCCACCAGGCGGTTGAGATCAAGCGCGCTCGGCAGCAGCGCCTGACGGCGGGCGAATGCGAGGAGGCTGCGGGTCAAGGCGGCGCCGCGGTCGCTGGCGCGGATGGCGCTCTGCGCCATCCCCCGCAGGTCCGGCCGGTCCTGGAGCCCTTCCGCCAGCAGCTCGAGATTGCCGGAGATTACGGCGAGAAGGTTGTTGAAGTCGTGCGCGACGCCGCCGGTCAGCTTGCCCACCGCCTCGAGGCGCTGCGTGTGGCGCAGTTGCTCCTCGGCGCGGCGCCGTTCCGTCACGTCCAGCGCGAGGACGAAATGCCCCGCGACGCTGCCCTGCGCCTCGATGTCCGGCACGAGCGTGAACTCGACGTCGCGTTTGACTCCGTCCGGGTACTCGGCGCTGCTCTGGCCCGAGCTTCCGTCCGGTTGCGGGTCGACGCCCTGGGCCGCGCGCGGCCAAGGACCGTCCGGCATGGCCTCCGCGGCGCGCATGCCGATGAGCGTCGCGGCAGGCCGGTTCAGCCATTGCTCAGCCGCTTTGTTGACGAACTGCAGGCGCCCCTCGCCGTCGAGATAGGCGACGAACGCCGGCAGGTTGTCGGTAACGGCCCGGAGCTGGCGCTCACGCGCCGCGATCTCGCGCTGTCCCTGGTCCAGGGCCTGGTTCGAGCGCTCAAGATCGTGCTGGTACCGCCGCATCGCGTCGAGCATGAAGTTGAACTGGTCCGCCGCCTGCTGGATCTCGGCGGCGCCGCGCACGGCCGCGCGCGCGTCGCGATCGCCGGCGGCGATCCGCCGCGCCACCCCGGACAGGTCCTCCAGCGGTTCGATCACCGCCCGTGCGAGCATGCGCCAGGACAAGAACGCCAGGATCAGGCCCGCGGCGAACAGCGCGAAGCTCGCGAGCGAGCGCCGCAGCGCCTCTGCCTGCATGTCGGCCGCGTAGCGCTGGGCCTCGTCGGAGACAGCG
This sequence comes from uncultured Rhodospirillaceae bacterium, assembly GCA_964557415.1. Classification (GTDB taxonomy): domain Bacteria; phylum Pseudomonadota; class Alphaproteobacteria; order JAEULC01; family JAEULC01; genus JAEULC01. The sequence goes on along the minus strand of CAZLBB010000020.1, from coordinate 50,215 downwards.
GCGATCAGCCGGTTGATCGCGTCGATCGCGCCGAAGCTCAGCCGGTCCTGCTCGACCGGCGCGATCGGCGTGGCCGCGCCGACGCGCCAGGCGTCGCGCGCCCGCTCGAACGAGGCATTGAGCGGCACCAGCGCGCCGTCCACCTCCTTCAGCGCGGCGGCCAGCGTGCCGCTGCGCAGCGAATCGACGTGCAGCCGGATCTGCGCCAGCAGCGTGTCGGCGCGGCCGCGCAGGGCATCGACCTCGGCCACCAGCGCCGGCGTGCCGGGGGTACCCGCCGAGACGCGCGCGCCGACGGTGCCCATCTCGCGCGTGCGCAGCAGGCGCCAGCGCAGGATCGCGATGCGAAGATCGGCGAGGAAGGCGAAATGCATGTCGAGGAGCCGCTTGGCGTCGCGCACGTCGACCAGCAGCTTCTCCATTTCGCCGATGACGACGGTGTAGGCCGCGAACCAACCTTCGGTGAAGACCGCCTCCCGGCGCTCGCGCGGCAATCCCAGCTGGACCTGCGCGCGCTCCCAGGCATCGCGCGTGCGATCGCGGATCGAGTCGATCGCGGGCAGAAGGTCCGCGCGGTACGTCGCCAGATCGGCGCGCGCAGCCGCCAGCAGGTCACTGCCTGAGCGGTGACGCTGATCGAGTCGGGCGATGCCCGATGCGGGCGCGGGTTCCACGCGGGCAAAGTAGGTCATCGTGAACCCGCGCACGACGCCGAGATCGGTGATCGCCTGCGCCACGTTCTTGGAAATCCGGTCGGCGACCGCGACGTCGCGCGCGCGCCGGTATTCCTGGCCGGCGAGGACGGCCAGCCCCGCGAACAGCGCCGTCAGCAGCCCGGCGACCAGCAGGAGCGCGATGCCGATCGACTGGCGCGCGCTGATCCCCCCCGTTGCTCGCGATTGCGACGCCACGCGTCCCTTCCCCACCGGCCGAGCCTTGGCAGCAGCCCTACCAAGGATTGATTTGAACAGGTCGATATACAACGACGTGCCAGGCCGGCATAGAAGGCAGGCTGCGCGATTTTGCCGCACAATGCCGCGATTCCGCGAGGCATGGTTTCAACTAGAAAGGCGCGCCGAATGGGTCGACGCGACGGCAGCTCCAGGAACGGCGAACCGCAGCAACCTGCCGACCGCCCCTGCGCATGAATCGCATCCACGCGCATGCCAATCTCGACCATGTCCAAACCTCAGCCGCGGCGGTCGCGCCAGCGGTAGAACATGATCGACGGCGCCAGGAACCACGGGTTGCCGTAGTAGAGCGGGCGCGTCTGGAACTCGAGGTCGTCGAACGCGGTGGCGCCTTCCCTCAAGCCCAGGAGCTGCTGGCCGATGCGCGTGCCGAGATACCCCGCCATGCCGGCGCCCGAGCCGCAATAGCCCATGGCGTAGTAGAGCCCGTCGCGGCAGCCGAGATGCGCCAGCTCGTCGAAGGTGTAGGCGATGAATCCGCACCAGGAATGACTGATCCGCGTCTGCCCGAGCTCGGGAAAGATGCGCCTGAGCTCGGCCAGCAGCAGCGGTCCGCTGCGGCGCGGGTCGGTCTCGGCGTGCGAGACGCGGCCGCCGAACACGATGCGCTCGCCGTCGGGCGAAGGCCGGTAGTAGTAGACCACCTTGCGCGTATCGCTGACGATGCGGTCGCGCGGCATGAGCCGCGCCATCAGCTCGCGCGGCAGCTTCTCCGTCGCAATGACATAGCTGCCGATCGGGATGACGCGGCGCCGGAGCCACGGCGTCAGCGCGCCCGTGTAGCCATTTGTCGCCACGATCACGTCGCGCGCCGCGACCCGGCCCTTGGGCGTGTCGATCCGGAACCCCGCGCCGTCGCGCTCGAGGCCGGTAGCGGGGCAGCGCGCGATGACTCGCACGCCGGAGCCGAGCGCGCGGTCGAGCATGCCTTGATGAAAGCGCGCCGGGTCGACCGAGGCATGGCGCTTGTAGACGACGCCGCCAAAATAGGCGTCGGTGCCGAGCTCGCGCCGCTGCTCGGCGCGCGGCACGAGCTCGGCCTCGATCTCCAACCCCTTTGGCTGCGGCGTGGCGAGCCGGCGTTCCAGCGCCTCGAACTGGCGCTGGTTGTGCGCGGCGTGGAGGCGGCCGGCGACGCGAAAGTCGCAATCGAGCTTCTCCGCCGCCACGAAGTCGCCGACCCAGGCGAGCGAGTTGCGCCCTTCAGTCAAGATGCCATGGGCGCGCTCGGGCCCGTGCCGGCGCGCGAGCTCGGCATAGTCGGGCTTGATGCTGGTGGAGATCTGCCCGCCGTTGCGCGTGCTGCAGCCCCAGCCGGCGTCCTCGGCGTCGAGCACCAGCGTGTCGCGCCCGCCGCGCGCCGTCACCAGCGCGGCGCCGAGCCCGGTATAGCCCGAGCCGATGACCGCGACGTCGACCTTGGCGGGGAGCTCCAGGTCGGGAAGCGCCGGACGCTTCACCCGCTCCCACCAGAAGGGCTCTGCCTTGAAATCCGCAGTGAAGAAATCGCTCATGAAGGTTTTCCCGTTGCGTCGCGCAGCACGAGGTCCGCGCCCTTCTCCGCCACCATGATGGTCGGCGCGTTGGTATTGCCAGAGGTAACCGCAGGAAAGACCGAAGCGTCGATGACGCGCAAGCCCTGCGTTCCATACACCGTCAACTCGTGGTTCACGACGTTCGCCAGCGCGTCCGGCCCCATGCGGCAGGTGCTCACGGGATGGAACACGGTCGAGGCGCGCTTGCGCATGTCGTCCTCCAGCGCCGCGTCCGACTGCCGTTCCGGGCCCGGCTGCAATTCCGCGTCGATGACCGCCGCCAGCGAAGGCGCGGCCGCCAGCCGGCGCAGGAGCTTCGAGCCCTCCAGCAGGTCGCGGCAGTCCTCCGCGGTCGCGAGCGAGTTCGGGAAGATCGCCGGCGGCGCGAACGGGTCGGGCGAGCGGATCTGCAGGTGCCCGCGGCTGGTCGGGCGGCAGGGCTGCGCGCTGAGGAGGAAGCCGGGGAACGCATCGGGTCGCATCAGCGCACGCTTGCCGGGAACGGCGCGCGTGTAGCTGAGCGGCGAGAAATAGAGCTGGATGTTCGGCCGCTCGAGCTCCGGCCGCGTGCGCACGAAGCCGCCGCCCTGGTTGACGCTCATCGCCAGTGGGCCGCGTCGGGCGGCCAGGTACCTGAGCGCGACGCGGATGCGGCCGGGCCAGGTGCCCAGCTCCTGGTTCAAGGTCGGCACGCGCGCCCGATAGAGGTGGTCGATGCAGAGATGGTCCTGCAGGTTGCGCCCGACCGCGGGCCGCTCGCACAGCACCGCGATGCCGAGCGGCCGCAGAACCTCCGGCGGGCCGACGCCGGAATGCTGCAGCAGCATCGGCGATCCGATCGCGCCCGCCGCCAGGATCACCTCGCCGCCTGCGCGGGCCGTCTTGCGCTCGTCGCCCTTCCGGTACTCGACCCCGACCGCGCGCGTGCCGTCGAACACGATGCGCGTCGCCTGCGCCTTCGTCTCCACGCGCAGGTTCGGGCGCTTCACGGCCGGCCGCAGATAGGCGCGCGCCGCCGACATGCGCAGGCCGTTTCGCGTCGTGATCTGGTAGAGGCCGACGCCCTCCGGCTCGGCGCCGTTGAAATCGGCGCTGCGGGGCAGCCCGATCTCCGCCCCGGCCGCGAGATAGGCTTGGCACAGCGGATGGCAGTCGAGCGACACGTCGCTGACGTGCAGCGGTCCGCCCTGCCCGCGCCGCGCGCCGGCACCGCCGGCGAAGTGCTCCGACCTCTTGAAATAGGGCAGCACGTCGTCGAAGCCCCAGCCGGGATTGCCGAGCGCACGCCAGTCGTCGAAGTCGACGGGCTGGCCGCGGATATGGACCATGGCGTTGATCGCGCTCGACCCGCCCAGCACCTTGCCGCGCGGCCAATAGCCGCGCCGGCCGTCGAGCGTCGCCTCGGGCTCGGTCAGGTACATCCAGTTGACGCGCGGGTTGTAGAACGACATGCCGTAGCCGATCGGCAGCTGGAGCCACAGCCGCCGGTCGCTGCCGCCGGCCTCCAGCAGCAGCACTCGGTGCCGGCCGCTCTCGCTCAAGCGATGCGCCAGGACGCAGCCGGCCGAGCCGGCGCCGACGACGATATAGTCGTACGCGGTCATGGACGGGCGAAGAATGCAGGGACCGGCGGCCGGCGCGGCAGGGCCAATTTCAACATTCGGGCATACCACTGGGCGGGTGTAGCGAGCGCGCGTCCTTCGACAAGCTCAGGACGAGGGTATCTCTTCGTGCCAGAAAAACCTTCCCTCGTCCTGAGCTTGTCGAAGGACGCTCGGCGCCGGTCCCACCCCCGAACTACCGCCGCCCGCCCGCCGCCACCCGCCGCGGCCGGGCGAGCCCGTCCAGCACCTCGCCCAGCACCGCGACGCCGGCGCGGATCTCGGGCGGCCTCACCCCGCCGAAGCCGAGGACGAGGCCGTTGACCGGGGCGGGCGCGATCGAGAAGCGCGCGATCGGCGACACGACGATGCCACGCTCGGCCGCGGCGCGCGCGACGGCGATCTCGGACAGGTGTGCGGGCAAATGCCCGATCGTATGCAGACCGCTGTCGGCGCGCTGAATGTCCAGCAGGCCTCCGAGCGCGCGATCGGCCGCCTCGCACAGCGCGGCATGGCGCTCCTCGTAGATGCGGCGCATGCGGCGGATATGGGTCGCGAAGTATCCCTCCTCGATGAACTCCGCGACCATGGCCTGCAGGCTCGACGGCACGCCCTGAACGAAGGCGGACGAGACCTTCTCGAACGTGCCGACCAGCGACGGCGGCACCAGCATGAAGCCGAGGCGCAGCGCCGGGAACAGCGACTTGCTGAAGGTGCCGACATAGATGACCAGCCCGGTGCGGTCGATGCTCTTGAGCGTCGGCAGCGGGCGGCGGCCGAAGAAGAACTCGCCGTCGTAGTCGTCCTCGACGATCCAGGCGCCCGCTTCCTCGGCCGAGCGCAGCAGCGCCAGGCGCCGCTCCAGGCTCATGACATGCCCGAGCGGCTGGTGGTGCGAGGGCGTGACGAAGACCAGGCGGAACCCGGGCGCGCGCCTGAGACCTTCATCGACGCGCAGGCCGTCGCGGTCGACGGCGACCGGCACCAGCTCGGCGCCGGCGGCGAGCAGCCCGTTGCGCGCGCCGATCGCGCCCGGGTTCTCGAACCAGACCTTGTCCTCGGGATTGAGCAGCACCGTCCCGATCAGGTTGAAGGCTTGTTGCGCGCCGGCGACGACGAAGATCTGCTCCCGGTCGCAGGCGATGCCGCGATTGGCGCGCAGATGCGCCGCGATCGCCTGGCGCAGGCGCGGATGGCCGCAGGGCTCGCCATAGCCCATCACCTCCTCGCGCGGGCCGCGCCAGTGCTTGGCCGCCACGCGGGCCCATTGCGCCATCGGAAAGGCGTCGAACGCCGGCAACGCAGTGACGAAGGCGCGCGGCGCGTAGGGCAGACGCGAGCGGTCGCTGAAGCGGTCGACCGCCCAGCCCATGGCACGCGACAGGCTCGGCTTCAGCACCGGGCGCGCGCTGCCCAGCGCCGTCGGCTTGTGCGGCCGCTCGGCGTTGAGCACGTTGCTGACGAAGCTACCGGCGCCGACGCGCGATTCGACCAGGCCCTCGGCGATCAACCGGTCGAAGGCGTCGATCACGGTGGTGCGCGACAGCCCGAGATCGCGCGCCAGTGTGCGGCTCGACGGCAGGCGCACGCCCGCCGCGACCGCACCCGACAGCATCAGGTCGCGCAAGCCGACGTAGAGCTGCGTGCCGATCGGCCGCGGCGAATCGTGGTCGATCGCGATCGACAGCAGCAAGGCGCCGCCTGCCCGCTTCACCATGGATCGGACCTCCCAAGGACCGTTCCCGAAAATGGTATCACACTCCGTCGAAAGTGGACCTTATTCTGCGTCCACCCGGCGCCGATCATCGACGCATGAAGATCAAGAGCATCGAGACGTTCTCGACCGAGTTCGTCGGCTTCGTCCGCGTCACCGTCGACAGCGGCGCGCAGGGCTGGGGTCAGGTCTCGACCTACAACGCCGACATCTCGGCCACCGTGCTGCACCGGCAGGTGGCGCCACACGCGCTAGGCCGCGATGCCTTCGACATCGAGGGGCTGATCGACCTCGTGCCGAAGAAGGAGCACAAGTTCCCCGGATCCTATCTATGCCGTGCCATGTGCGGCGTCGACACCGCGCTGTGGGACCTGCGCGGCAAGGTCGAGCGCAAGAGCGTCTGCGAACTTCTGGGCGGCGTGCCGCGGCGCCTGCGTGCCTACGCCTCGTCGATGCGCCGCGACATCACGCCGAAGGAAGAGGCCGAGCGCATGCTGCGCCTGCGCGACCGGCACGGCTTCGACGCCTTCAAGTTCCGGGTCGGCGCCGAGTACGGCAACGACGTCGACGAATGGCCGGGCCGCACCGAGGAGATCGTGCCGGCCATGCGCCGGGCCCTGGGCCCGGACGCGACCCTGCTGGTCGACGCCAACAGCGCCTTCACGCCGAAGCGCGCCATCCAGGTGGGCCGCATGCTGGAGGACAATGGCGTCACGCATTACGAGGAGCCCTGCCTGTACTGGGAGATGGACCAGACGCGCGAGGTGCGCGAAGCGCTGGAACTCGACGTCACCGGCGGCGAGCAGGACAACTACTTCCCGGCCTGGCAGCTGATGATCGAGAAGCGCGCGGTCGACATCATCCAGCCGGACGTCTGCTACCTGGGCGGCATGGTGCGGGCGCTGAAGGTCGCCGCCATGGGCGCGGCGGCCGGCCTGCCCTGCACGCCGCACAGCGCCAACCTGTCGATGGTCACGCTGTTCACGATGCATCTCCTGGGCGCCATCCCCAACGCCGGCAAGTACCTCGAGTTCTCGATCGAGGGGCCCGACTACTACCCGTGGCAGGAGGGCCTGTTCCGCAGCCGGCCCTACGACATCCGCGACGGCAAGGCGACGATTCCGAGCGAGCCGGGCTGGGGCGTCGAGATCGCGCCGGAATGGCTGGAGCGCGCGCAATACCGCGTCAGCGCCAAATCATGACCAGTCGGCAAAGTGGTATGGCCGAGTTTTCACAATGGCCCTACTCGGGCGACCACCAGGCTGACGACAATCGCAGCATCGGCCGGTCTGGCGTTCACGCCGGCGGCGAACCGAAAATCAGGGGAGAAAACGAATGATGCTCAGAAGGACGCTCTTGGGGTCGGTGCTCGCCACGGCGGTGGCGACGACGGCCGGTTCCGCCGACGCGCAGCAGCTCACCGTCGTCTCCTTCGGCGGCTCGTACCAGGAGGCGCAGAGCAAGGCGCTGTTCCAGCCCGCGGCCAAGGCGCTGGGCATCACGATCAAGGAGGAGACCTATACCGGCATCGCCGACCTGCGCCTCAAGGTGAAGGCAGGCGCGGTCACCTGGGACATCGTCGCCAGCGGCTCGGGCAGCGCGGCGCGTGCGGGCGCGGAGGGCATCCTCGAGAAGCTCGACTACAAGACGATCGACGTCTCCAACTTCCTGCCTGGCCTCTACCAGGACCACTGCGTCGGCGGCGACGTGTTCTCGACCGTCCTGGCCTGGAACACCAAGACCTACGGCGAGAAAGGCCCGCAGAGCTGGGCCGACTTCTGGGACGTCAAGAAGTTCCCGGGCAAGCGCTCGTACCGCAAGTCGGTCGCGGGCGCCTTGGAGCCGGCGCTGATGGCCGACGGCGTGCCGCCCAACAAGGTCTACGAGGTGCTCTCCGCGCCCGGCGGCATCGAGCGCGCGATCAAGAAGATCAAGGAGCTGAAGCCGCACGTCGCCGTGTGGTGGGCGTCCGGCGCGCAGCATGCGCAGCTGATGAAGGACGGCGAGGTCGACATGGTGACCGGCTGGAACGGCCGCTTCGACGTCGCCAAGAAGGACGGCGCCAAGGTCGCCTACACCTTCAACCAGGCGCTGCTGGACTACGACTGCTACGCCATCGCCAAGGGCGCGCCCAACAAGGACCTGGCGATGAAGTTCCTGGCCGAGATCAGCAAGCCGCAGTACCAGGCCGAGTTCACCAAGTACATCACCTATGGACCGACCGATAAGCGCGCCTACAACCTGGGCACGATCCCGGCCGACTACGCCAAGCAGCTGCCGTCGCACCCGGACAACGCCGCCAAGCAGCTCACCGTCAACCTCGACTGGTACATCAAGTTCGAGGAGAAGGCCTCGGCCGCCTACCAGAACATGCTGACGGAGTAGCGGACAAGAGCCCTCGGGACCCGATGCTCCACCTCCCACCATCGTCATGGCCGGGCTTGTCCCGGCCATCCACGTCGGCCATCCGCCGACAGCAGCGCGTGTGAACGAAGAATGCTGGGGCTCGATCCAGCCTATACTTGAAGAACCGACCGCTGGCTCGACGTGGATGCCCGGGACAAGCCCGGGCATGACGAGGTTGGCGCAGTGCACGCGCAGGAATCAAGCTTCAGCGATTGCAGGTACTCGAGCGCATGACCCGCGCAGCGTCGTTGCCCATCACGATCCGCCAGGTCACCAAGACCTACGGCGATGTGCGCGCGCTCGACCGGGTCGATCTCGACGTCAGGAGCGGCGAGTTCCTGACGCTGCTGGGCCCTTCCGGATCGGGCAAGACCACGCTGCTGATGGTCATGGCCGGCTTCGTGCGGCCGGATTGCGGCAGCCTCAGGTTCGGCGACGACGAGGTGGTCCGGCTGGCGCCGCACAAGCGCGATGTCGGCATGGTGTTCCAGAACTACGCGCTGTTCCCGCACATGGACGTCGCTACCAACATCGCCTTCCCGCTCAGGCTGCGTGGCGTCGCCAAGGCCGAGGCGGCCCGGCGGGTCGAGCAGGCGCTGGCCATGGTGCAGCTCGCCGGCTATGGCGGAAGGCGCGTCGACCAGCTCTCCGGCGGGCAGCGCCAGCGCGTGGCGCTGGCGCGCGCCATCGTGTTCGAGCCGCGCATCCTGTTGATGGACGAGCCGCTGTCCGCGCTCGACAAGCAACTGCGCGAGCACATGCAGATCGAGCTGCGCCGCCTGCACGAGCAGCTCGGCATGACGACGATCTACGTCACGCACGACCAGCGCGAGGCGCTGACCATGTCGGACCGCGTCGCCGTGATCGAGCGCGGCCGCATCGCCCAGCTCGACACGCCCAGGCGCCTGTACGAGCGCCCGTCCAGCCGCTTCGTCGCCGAGTTCATCGGCGAGTCGAGCTTCCTGCCGGTCGTACGCACGGACGGCGGCTTCGCCTACGACGGCCGCAGGCTCGCGCTGCCCGACGGGCCGCCGCCCGCCGGCAGGTGCCTCTTGATGCTGCGGCCGGAGCGGCTGCGCCTGCTCGGCGCAAGCCCGCCCGCAGGCATCAACCTGCTGAGCGGCACGGTCGAGAACGTCGTCTACCAGGGCGACACCTACCTGCTGCAGGTGCAGCTCAAGGACGGCAACGTGGTCGGTGCCCGCGGCGTGTCCACCGGCACCGCCATGGCGGCGCTGCCGCAAGCCGGCGCGCCGGTGACGCTCGGCCTCGCGCCCGAGGACACGATCCTGCTGCCCGACGAAGGCGCCCCGCCGTGAGCGCAGACGCTGGCCCGAACGCCGCCGGCCTCGCCCGCGACGCGCGGGCCGAGCGCTTCGCCCTGTTCGGCCTCAGCCTGCCGGCGCTGGCGCTGGTGACGGTGACGATGATCCTGCCGGTCGGCTGGCTGTTCTGGCTGTCCTTCCTCGCCGACGACGGCAGCTTCAGCCTGTTGCACTACCAGCGCCTGGTCGAGCAGCCGTCCTATGCCCGCATCTTCCGCACCACGTTCGAGGTCAGCGCGCTCGCCACGCTGATCTGCGTCGTGCTGGGCTATCCGCTTGCCTACGTGCTGTCGCAGCTGCCGCCGCGCGCCGCCAACATCGCGATGATCGGCGTGCTGATGCCGTTCTGGACCTCGATCCTGGTGCGCACCTATGCGTGGCTCGTGCTGCTGCAGCGCCGCGGCCTGGTCAACACCTGGGGCATGGAGCTGGGCCTGTGGGACGAGCCGCTGGCGCTCGTGCACAACCTCAACGGCACGCTGATCGGCATGGTGCATATCATGCTGCCGTTCCTCGTCCTGCCGGTCTACGGCTCGATGCGCGCGATCGACCGCGACTACCTCAAGGCCGCCGCCAATCTGGGCGCCAGCCCGACGCGCGCCTTCTGGCTGGTGTTCCTCCCGCTGTCGCTGCCCGGCCTGATGGCCGGGGCGATCATCGTCTTCATCCTGTGCCTCGGCTTCTACGTGACACCTGCGGTGCTCGGCGGCGGCAAAGTCATCATGGTCGCCAACCGCATCGCCAACGACATCGAGATCTTCTTCAACTGGGGCGCGGCCAGCGCGCTCGGCGTCGTCCTGCTGGTGCTGACCCTGCTTGTGCTGTGGGCCACCGCGCGCCTCGTCCGCCTCGACCGCATCCTCGGCGGGCACGGGCCGTGAGCCGGCTCGCCCCATGACCTGGCTCGACAAACCCGCGTCGGAGACGCAGATCGCGCACCGCTCGCGCCTCTGGCTCTACGCGCTCGCCGCGCTCGTGATGGCGTTCCTGGTCCTGCCGACCATCATCGTCATCCCGATGTCGTTCTCGGCCTCGCAGTACCTCGAGTTCCCGCCGCGGCAATGGTCGCTGCGCTGGTACGCGAACTATTTCGGCTCGGCCGCCTGGATGCAGGCGACGGCGACCTCGCTCAAGGCCGGGCTCCTCACCACGCTGGTCGCGACGCCGCTCGGCACCATGGCGGCATACGGCCTGTTCGTCTCGCGTCTGGGCGGGGCGAAATGGGTCATGCCGGTGCTGCTGACGCCGATCATCGTGCCGGTGATCCTGGTCGGCATCGGCGCCTTCTACGCCTATGTACGGCTCAAGCTGGTCAACACGCTCATAGGCGTCGTCCTGGCACACAGCATGCTGGCCGTGCCGCTGGTCGTGATGGTCGTCACCTCGGCGCTCAAGAGCTACGACATGAACCAGGAGATGGTGGCGCGCAGCCTTGGCGCCTCGCGCCCGCGCGCCTTCCTGCTCGTGACCCTGCCGCAGATCCGCTTCGCCGTCGTCACCAGCGCCGTGCTGTCGTTCCTGACCTCGTTCGACGAGGTCGTGGTCGCCATGTTCGTCTCGGGCGGCGACAACTCGACGCTGACGCGCAACATGTTCAACGCGCTCCGCGACCAGATCGATCCGACCATCGCCGCCATCTCGACCGTCATGATCGCGGTCTCGTCGGCGCTGATCCTGCTGTCGCAGCTCCTGGGAAGGAGCCGGCGCTAGCCCCCGCGCCGGTCGAGCCAGTCGCGCAGGCGAAAGGCCGTGCCGACCAACGGCAGGAACCACGGGTTGCCGCCGTAGAAGGGCATGGTCGGGAAGTCGTTGCCCTCGAAGGCGGACGGCCGGTTGGCGCGGCCGGCGATCTTGAGCGCGGCGCGATAGCCCAGGTAGCTCGCCATCGCCACGCCGCTGCCCTGGCAGCCGGCGGCATAGTTGACGCCGTCCTTCTCGGCGATGTGCGGCACGAAGTCGAAGGTGAAGGCGACGTTGCCGGTCCAGGCGTGCGTGATGCGGGTAGAGGCCAGTTCGGGCCAGATCGTCGCCATCATGCGGTGCAGGATCGGCGCCGCCTCGCGCGCCGTCACGCTGCGGAAACTGGCGCGGCCGCCGAACAGGATGCGCGTGCCGTCGGGCGACGGCCGGAAATAGTGCAGCACCCGGTTGGTGTCGGACAGCATGCGGCCGTTGGGATCGAGGCGACGCATCGTCTCCTCCGGCAGGGGCTCGGTCGCGATGATGTAGCTTGCGACCGGGATCAGGCGCCGGCGCAACCACGGCGCCGCGCCGTCGGTGTAGCCGTTGGTCGCTACCAGCACCTCGCGCGCCTCGACCGCGCCGCTCGGCGTGCGCACGGCGAACCCGCCCGCCCGGCGTTCGACCGCGGCGACGCGCGTGCCGTCCACGACCGTCGCCCCGGCGCGCCGCGCCGCCCCGGCGAGGCCCTGGTGATAGAGCCCGGGATGCAGCGCGCCGGTCGCCGCGGCGACCATGCCGCCGTGGTAGTAGTCGCTGCCGATCTCCTCGCGCTGGCGTTCGCGCGGCAGCATGTAGGCGTCGAGGCCGGTGGCCGCCTTCAGCGTGTCGATGCGCGCCGCCAGACCGTCATAGGCGCGGCGGCAATGCGCGCCGACGAAGCGCCCGGTGCGGCGGTACTGGCACTCGATGCCTTCGCGCCGGATCAGCTCCTCGAGGAACGGCAGCGAGCCCGCCGCTTCCTCGACGAACCCGGCGGCCTTCTCTGCCCCGAAGCGCTTGACGAGATCGGTCGAGGCGAGCTTGAGCCCGCCCGAGACCATGCCGCCGTTGCGCGAGCTGGCGCCGAATCCGATGCGCTCGGCCTCGAGTACCAGCACGTCGACGCCGTGGCGGCGCAGCTCGAGCGCCGCCGACAGGCCGCAGTAGCCGCCGCCCACGATCGCGACGTCGACGCGCGCAGGCAACGCCGCTGTCTCCGCCCCGGTCGGCGGCGCGGCGTCCCACCAGTAGGGCAGTTCCTTGAAGCCGGGCGCGAACAATTCACTCACGTGAACGACCTCCCCTAAGACTCTCGCTCCGGATGTTGCATAGCATCGATCGCCCTTGCACAGGGATTCGACGGCGTAGCGACCGGAAATCGGCCTGGCTTGACCCGGCCATGCGCGCTGTTCAGTTTAACCGCCAGGATGCCAAGGTCGCCAAGAGAACGCCGACGTCCCTGGTGCCGCGGCGCCTTGGCGGTTCGGCTTGGTCCGGGCGTTGCAGCCGGCTGGACGCCGGCCATGGCGCTCGCCTGAAGCGCATCCGCCTCCACGGTCTGCGGCAGCGACGGCGGCCCTCTTGAACCTCAAGCAGTTCGAAGCCTTCTACTGGATCGCGCGGCTGGGCAGCTTCCACGCGGCGGCGCGGCATCTGCGCGTGGCGCAGCCGTCGGTGTCGGCGCGGGTGCGCGAGCTCGAGCGCCATCTGGGCGTGCCGCTGTTCGACCGCTCCGGGCGCAACGCGCGGCTGACGCCGAAGGGGCGCGAGCTGCTGCACTACGCCGAGCAGATGCTGAAGCTGGCCGGCGAGGTGGAGCAGCAGATCGGCAGCCGCACCGCGCTGGTCGGGCGCGTGCGCTTCGGCGTCACCAGCATACCCGCCGTCACCTGGATGCCGAAGCTGCTGCGTCGCATGGCCAAGGCCTATCCCGGCATCGAAGTCGAATTCACGGTCGATTCGAGCGAGAACATGCGCACGCAGCTGCTGCGCGGCGAGCTCGATCTCGCCTTCCTCGCCGGCCCGCTGTCGGAGCCGAGCCTGATCACCGAGGCGCTCGGCAAGTCCGGGCAAGTCTGGCTCGCGAGCCCGTCCCTGCCGCTGCCGAACCGGCCGCTCGGCCCCGCCGATCTGGTCGACGTGCCGATCATCACCGACGTGCGCGGCAGCTTCCTCTACGGCATCGCGCGGGAGTGGTTCCGCAAGGGCGGCGTCGAGCCGCGACGGCACCACGCCTGCTCCAGCGTGACGGTGCGCCTTCTGCTGGCGCGCGAGGGTATCGGAGTCTCGATTGCCCCGCCCGCGGTCGCGGCGCGCGAGATCGCCGAGGGAGCCTTGCGCCTGATCACCGCCGACCCGCCGCTGCCGGAGCTGGACTACGTGATCGCCATCGCCGGCGGCGCCCGCACCCCGCCGGTCAAGGCGCTGCTCGACCAGGCGCGCGAGATCATCGCCGCGGAGCCGAGCTTCGACATCGCGCCCCTGCTGCCGCGGTAAGCGCGCCGCCACGCGCGTTTATCGCGTCCTTGCCGACAGGCGCACCGACGTCACGCTTGACCGTTGCCGGGCGCATCAACAGGATGGTCGCCGCAGCAAACCGCTGTCGCCAATGCAGCCGGTCCGCCTAGAGACCGGCGCAAACTAGGGAGGGAATGATGACGTTCCGCATGTCATGTCTCGTGAGAACATGCCTGGTTGCGCTGGCGGCCACGGTGGCCGGCGCGGGCTTCGCCGCGGCCCAGGTCAAGGAGATGAGCCTGGGCAACGTCAATCCGCCGAAGCACGGCACCTCGCTGGCATCGCAGGAGTTCATCGACAAGCTGGCGGCGCTCAGCAGCGGCAAGATCAAGGTTGCGCATCACCATTCCGGCGCGCTGGGCGGCGAGCGCGAAGTGGCGCAGCAGATCCAGCTCGGCGCGGTCGAGTTCGGGCCGATCACCACGGCGCCGCTGTCGACGCTGGTGCCCGAAATGTCGGTGTTCCAGCTGCCCTACATCTTCCGCGACTACGACCACGTGTTCAAGGCGCTGGACGGCGGCGACACGATCACCAAGTACTACGACGGCGTGCTCGAGAAGAAGGCGTTCAAGCTGATCGGCTTCATCGCCGCGGGCTATCGCGGCATCTACGGCCACTTCCCGATCAACAGCATCAACGACGTCAAGGGCAAGAAGGTGCGCGTGCAGGAGGACAAGATCCTGGTCGCCACCTTCAAGGCGCTCGGCATGATCTCGACGCCGATCGCCTTCCCCGAGGTGGCGACGGCGCTGCAGACCAAGGTCATCGACAGCGCCGAGGGCGGCATCAACACCTTCTACCACAACAAGTTCTACGACGTGGTCAAGCACGTGGCCGACGTGCGCCATACGCACCAGGCCGTCGCGCTGATCATGTCCAAGGCGGCCTGGGACAAGCAGGACGCGGCGGGCAAGAAGACGATCCAGGACGCCTGGGCGCACGCGCGCGACTTCAACCGCAAGTTCATCCTCGACGAGGACAAGTCGATCCAGGACCAGGTCAGGGCCAAGGGCGTCGCCATCACCAAGCCCGACGCCACGCCGTTCCGCCAGGCGACGATGAGCGTGTACGAGGAGTTCTACGCCACGCCCGCCGGCAAGGACGCGAAGAAGATGGTCGATTACATCCTGTCCGTTAAGTAGGGCATGACCGCCGATCGCGACGAGGGCCCCCAGCCGCAGCGCACGGCGGGGGGCGCCTTCGGCCGCGCCTACGAGGCGCTCGGCCATGTCGGCGGGCTGATCCTCGCCGTCATGGCCGGCGCGGTCTTCCTGCAGGTCGTGCTGCGCTTCCTCGGCCGCACCGGGATCGACGGGCTCGACGAAGTGCCGCGCTACCTGTTCGTCTGGCTGATCATGATCGGCGCGGCCTCGGCCATGCAACGCGACGAGCACACGGTGCTCGACTACCTCCTTAACCGCTTCAGCCCGCGCATGCGCGCACTGGTCGTCGCGCTGACGACCGGGCTCGGCATCGCGCTGTTCCTGTTCCTGATCAAGATCAGCTTCGTGCTGGTCCCCAACGCGCAGCTGCAGACCAGCGCGGGCCTGGGCCTGCCGCTCGGCTACGTCTTCGCCGCCATCCCGGTCGGTGCGGCGCTGATCGTCCTGCCGATGGGGCGGCGGCTGGTCGCGGCCCTTGTGAGCCTATGGCCGAAACGCTCCTGATCATCTTCATCGGCTGCATCCTGCTGGGCATGCCGATCAGCATCGCGCTGGGCGTCGGTGCGCTCGGCGCGTCCCTCTTCTACCCGATGCTCAACCCGATCATCATACCGACGCGCTTCGTGGGGCTGATATCGGACTCCTATCTGCTGCTGTCGGCGCCGCTGTTCATCCTCGCCGGCAACATCGCCGCGCGCGGCGGCGTGGCGCGCGTGATCATCGACCTGGCGACCGCCATCGTCGGCCGCTTCCGCGGCGGGCTCGCCTACGTCAACGTCGCCGACAGCATGTTCTTCGGCGGCATCTCCGGCTCGGCCGTGGCCGACGTGTCGGCGCTCGGCACCTTCCTGATCCCGCAGATGGTGCGCAAGGGCTACGACCTCGACTTCGCCACGGCCCTGACCATCTCGACCGCGGTGGTGGCGCCGATCATCCCGCCCTCGATCATCGCCGTGATCTATGCCTGGATGGCCGAGGAATCGGTCGCCGCCATGTTCGCCGCCGGCGTGATCCCCGGCATTCTCATCGGTTTCGGCATGGCCGTGCCGATCTTCGTCATCGCCAAGAAGCGCAACTACCCGAAGGAGAAACCGCCGACGCTGCCCGAGTTCCTTGCCGTGCTGCGCCGCGCCCTGCCGGCGCTGATGATCCCGGTGATCATCATGGGCGGCATCCTGTTCGGCTGGTTCACGCCGACCGAGGCGGCCGCCGTCGCCGTGGTCTATGCGCTGGTCGTGCCGCCGATCTTCTACCGCGAGCCGTCCTGGCGCGAGCTGCCGAGGATCTTCGCCGACTCGGCGCGGCTGTCGGGCGTGATCGGCATGATTATCGGCTTCGTCGGCGCCTTCGGCTGGGTGCTGACCTACTCGAAGTTCCCGTTCAAGGTCGCCGCCGCCATCGCGGCCTTCGCGCCGCACTGGGCACTGTTCATCCTGCTCATCATCCTGCTCTACCTGATGCTGGGTACGTTCCTGACGCCGTCCGAGATCATCCTGGTCACTGTGCCCGTGCTGCTGCCGGTGGCGCAGGCGATCGGCGTCGACCCGATCCATTTCGGCATGGTCTGCGTCATCGCCTCGGCGATCGGCCACATCACGCCGCCGGTGGGCCTGTGCCTGTTCGTCGGCATGGCGATCAGCGGCCTGCCGATGGACAAGCTCGTCCGCCCGCTGCTGCCGTTCCTCGCGGCGATCATTCTTGCGCTGCTTCTGGTCGCGATGCTGCCGCCTGTCACGCTGTTCCTGCCACGGCTGCTGGGCTTCGCGCAGTAGTCCGTGCGCCTCGCGCGGCGGGCGCCGCCCGCCTCATTCCGGCATGCCGGCCAAGCGCAACCCGTTGAGCACGCGCTCAAGCTGGCGGCGAAATGCGGCGTTGTCCGAGAACGCGTGGTAACTGTCGCGGAGTAGCGCGATCGTCCGGGCCCTCCGCTCCAACGAGAGAAACTGGGCGAGAGCCTCGCGTGCGGCATCGAACTGGCCCTGGTGAGCCAGCCCGGACGCCAGCAGAAAGTAACTGGTGCGATAGCGCGGGTTGGCCGCGATTCCCTTGCGCGCCGCCGCGACGGCCGCCTCATCGTTCGCATTGAGTGCCTCCGCCAGGGCGACCAATCCATGCCAGACGGCGTGGATTGCATCGCGCGGACTCAGCTTGAAGGCGATTGCCATGAGGGGAAGCGCCTCGGCCGGCTTGCCGGTCAGTACCTTGCCGTAGGCGAGGCCGTGATAGGCGAAGGCATAGTTGGGATTGAGCGCCAGTGCACGCTCCATCGCGGCGATAGACTCGTCCAGCCGGCCCGACGATCGCAGCGCGAATCCGAGCTGGTAGTGAGCGTCCGCGCTCTTCGGATCGAGCCGCGTCGCACGCTCGCCCGCCTCGGCCGCCAAACGAAGGGCATCAGCAGGCGTTTCGCTCCAGCCAAACACGCCTGCCCGCGTCAGGGCATAAGCACGTGCCACCCAGGCCCTCGGTTCGTTCGGATCGAGGCGCAACGCGGCGTCGATGAGGCGCTCCGCTTCGGAGTTGGTCTCGGGCGACTGCGGCCGATTGTACAGAACCGACCAAGCCCGCATAGCGAGATCATAGGCATCCGGATTGTCGAGCTTGCGCTCCGCCTTCCGACTCTCCGCCTCGATAAGCTCGATATGCAGCGCCCGGGCGATGCGGCCGGTGATCTCGCTTTGGAGCTGGAAGAGGTCGGCGATCTCGCGGTCGAACCGGTCGGCCCAGATATGCGCACCGGTCCCGGCATCGATCAGCTGGGCATTGACGCGCACGCGGTTGCGATCTCGACGGACGCTGCCTTCGAGAACATAGTCGACCCCGAGTTCCCGGCCGACCTCCTTCACGGAGACCGCCTTGCCCTTGAAGGTGAACATGGTGTTCCGCGCGATCACGAATGCGCCCGAGATGCGCGAGAGGTCAGTGATTAGGTCCTCGGTGATGCCGTCCGTGAACGGGTCGTCCGCGCTGTCGGCGGTCATGCTGGAGAAGGGGAGCACGGCAATCGACAGGCGGCCGGGCTCGACGCGCGGCGCCTCCGGTGCGCGCGCCGGAGCAGCCGCGGATCCTGGTCGAGTACCCGGCGCTAGGCCGGCGGAAGGCGGCCAGCCGAGCATGAATGCCGCGGCCAGCACGGCCGCCAGCATGCCGATTCCGGCGGCGATCCAGGTCCGCCAGGACGGGTCGACGCCGCCGGGACTCGTGATCCGGTAGCACTGCACTGGGTGGGCGATGTTCTTGAGCGACCGGTGACCGAGATCGGCAAATCCCACCGGCAGCTTGTCGCCGAGCTGATCGCGGACGGCGCGCGAAACCACGATGCCGCCCGGCTCCGCGAGCGCCTCGAGACGCGCGGCGATGTTCACGCCATCGCCGAAGATGTCGTCGTCCTGATGGATGACGTCGCCCACGTTCACGGCCATCCGGAATCGGATCGGGAGCGGCTGCGGCGCTGTGGAAGCGTTCGACACCGCCGACTGGATCGCAAGCGCGCAACGAACGGCTTCCGCGACGCTGGTGAACTCCGCCAGGAACCCGTCGCCGGTCGCCTTGACGACCCGTCCGCGATGCGCCGCGATTGTCGGATCCACGACGCCGGAACGGAGTGCCGTGAGGGCTGCGAGGGTACCCTCCTCGTCCCGACCCATGAGCCGGCTGTATCCCACCGCGTCAGCCGCCAGGATCGCCGCGAGCCGCCGCTCCATAGGCCTGCCCCTCGGGTGATTCGGCCTTACCGATGTCCCCAGGAAAAGCTGTAGTATCGCGCAAAACTATAGCATCGCGCGCGGTTCCCCGGAAGCAATCGGGGTCGGCGAGAGGTGTCGTCACACGAGCGCATCCTCGCGGCGGCAACCGGGTTCTGTGACGTCCCGGACGGAATCGACGCGCCGAAGCCGGCCGGGCTAATGCAGTGGCGCGGGGCTCAGCGGCTGTTCTTCGAGGAACCGGGTGACCGGTACGACGTCAGCCACGGCCTCGGCCACCGCGCTGCGATCGGCGAGAAGCCGCATGCGCGCGATCGGCCCGGCTAGCTCGACGAGCTGGGCGTCGAAATGGCCGCGCCCCGGAATCGCGAGCACGAACCGGCGCGGCAGCGTGGCGCCGGCCGGCAACCGCAGCTTCGTGCCGGCGGCGGAGATGTTGAGGACGACGCACCGGATCACCGCCCCGCCGACGGCCTGCCCGTCCCACAGCACGCTGAACCGGCGATACCGGCGCCGCTCGGGGCGGCGCCTGGCCCGTATCGCTGCGTTCTGGAATTCACAGCCCATGCGCGTGCCCCCTTACCCAGAGTACCGCCCCTACGGCTTGGCTGTTCTATGCCCCATCCCGACGGACGACGATCTAGTCGCCTGTTGGCTGCATTTGTCGAGAAGTTTGTGTCGTTAAGGTTAAGGCCGCAGTCCCCGCCACGCATCCTGCCTGCGTCGCGGTCGCCGGCGCTTGGCCTGCGGCGTTCGCGCGCATCGGCAGACCGGGGCGCGCAGGCATACCAGAGAGAGGGTATCGTTCCGCTGCGGAATATGCATTGCTCGCTTGTAGTGAAACCGGGGGGATCCGATGAAGGCATTCGAAGGGCAGGTCGTCTGGATAACGGGAGCCGGCACCGGGATCGGCAAGGCCGGGGCGGTGATGTTCGCCGCGGACGGCGCCACCGTCGTGCTGATCGGTCGGCGCGCGAAGGAGCTGAACGACGTCGCCGCCACCATCCGGGGATCCGGCGGCACGGCCGTGGTCGAGCCGCTGGACGTCGCGGACCGCGGGAAGGTGCAAGCTGCCGGGGCGCGGCTGATCGACCGCCTCAAGCGGGTCGACATCCTGGTCAACAACGCCGGGCTCAATATCGTCAACCGCCGGCTCGAGGAGGTCACGGCCGAGGACTGGGACCACGTGCTCGCCGTCAACCTGACCGGTTCCTTCAACATGCTGCAGGCCGCGATGCCGGCCATGCGCGCGCAGAAGGACGGTCTCGTCATCAATGTCGCCTCGACCGCGGCGCGGCGCGTCAGCGGCGTTGCCGGCATCGCCTATACCGCATCGAAGTTCGGCATGCTGGGCATGAGCCTGTCGCTCACGCAGGAAGCCTGGAAGTTCGGCATCCGCGCTTGCTGCCTCTGCCCCGACGACGTCAACACGCCGATCATGGCGCGGCGGCGGTTCAAGTACCCGCCCGAGGTGCTCGCGCAGTTCATCCAGCCCGAGGATCTCGCCGCGACGATGCGGTTCGTCGCGCTCATGCCCAAGAACACCTCGATCCCCGAGATGGTCATCTGCCCCACCAATGTCCGGCCCTACACGCCGGCGGAAAGCGGCGTGCCCTCCTAGGGTCCCCGACGGCGGCGACACGGACGCCGAACGACCGACCCGAGACACGGCACCGACCGCACATACGGCTGCCCTATTGCGAATGATCGTAATTTCCTATCAACCGCACCGAAAACGCCGAATCTCGAACAATAGTCTTGACCATTGGCCGGTCGGATCAGGAAGAATGGTGGCGAGGCTCAAGAACTCGGGGGAGTGACATGCGCCACGCCGCTGTTGCCGTATCGACCGCACTGACGCTGCTGCTGGCTGGAACGGCCTCGGCCGCGGAGCTGCGCGTCGGCTATTCGTCCGACATCACCACGCTCGACCCGGCCAACCATCGCAGCCGCGTCACCGAGGGCGTGATCCACAACATGTACGACGCGGTCGTCACGCGCACCGACGACATGAAGGTCGTGCCGGAGATCGCCGAGAGCTTCAAGCAGATCGACGCGACGACCTACGAGGCGAAGATCCGCAAGGGCATCAAGTTCCACGACGGCAGCGCGCTGACGGCCGAGGACGTGAAGTTCACTTTCGACCGGCTGACCAAGGAGAATGCCATGGGCGGCAAGACCAGCCCGCGCAAGAGCCTGGTCGGCCCGGTCGCCGACACGATCGTCGTCGATCCCTACACGGTCCACTTCATGCTCAGCAATCCCTGGCCGATCTTCCGGGCCTACCTGCCGTTCAACCAGGTCGTGAGCAAGGCCCATGTCGAGAAAATCGGCACCGACGGCATGGCGACCAAGGCGATGGGCTCGGGTCCGTTCAAGCTGGTGGAATGGCGCCGCGGCGATTCCGTGATCCTCGAGCGCTTCGCCGACTATTACGGCGGCGCCGCCGACATCCCGCCCGCAGGTCCCGCGCGCGTCGACCGCGTTATCTTCAAGGTCATTCCCGAGCCCGCCTCGCGCGTCGCGGCGCTGATGGCGGGGGAGGTCGACCTGATCGACGAGCTGCCGCACCACGCCATCAAGCAGATCGAGGCCAACCCGAAGACCCAGGTGCTGCGGACCAACGGCACGCGCAGCTTCTTCATCGACCTCAACAACAAGAAGCCGCCCTTCAACGACGTCCGGGTGCGCCAGGCGGCGAACCATGCGGTCAACCGCCAGCTCATCATCGACCGCATCCTCAACGGCCTCGCCGTGCCGCTCGCCACGCTGATCAGCCCGGACTCCTACGGCTACAACGCGGCGCTCAAGCCATATGCCTACGATCCCGCCAAGGCCAAGGCGCTGCTCGCCGAGGCCGGCCATCCGGGCGGGCTCGAGGTCACGATCGACGTCGACAATGCGTTCAAGGACCAGGCCGAGGCCGTGGCGGCCTCGATGAGCCAGGCGGGCTTCAAGGCGAGCGTGCGGCTGTGGGAACGCACGGCGCTGACCGACCTGTGGAAGGACCCCGAGAAGCACGACCGCCAGATGCAGTTCCGCTCCTGGGGCGACGGCGCGCTCGACCCGGTCGGCATCTTCGTGCCGGTGCTGAAATCCAAGGACCGCGGCAACTTCTCCGGCTACGGCAGCGCCGAGGTCGACAAGCTCCTGACCGCCGCCGACACCGAGACGGACGTCGAGAAGCGGTCGAAGATGTACCAGGACGCCCAGGCCATCATCCACAAGGAGGCGCCGCTCCTCTATCTCTGGCTGCCGCAGGACGTCTACGGCGCCAGCAAGCGGCTGAAGTCGTGGCAGCCCTCGCCGCGCGGCATCATCAAGCTGCACCGCGCCCAGGTGGAGGGATAGAGCCTTCTTCGGTCGGACCGAGCCATGCCCTCACCCTCCCATCGCTTCGCGATGGGCCCCTCCCTCTCCCGCCTACGGCGGGCGAGGGCTTTCCGACCCTCGCCACCCGCGAAGCGGGGGGAGAGGGATACGGAGGCTTAGGCGTGTCCGGAGCGAAGCGCAGGACACGCCTTAGCCGCAGTTGGGTGAGGGGGGAACGGCACCGCGAATGACCCCCGTCGCCCTGGTCGAACGCCTGCTGCAGCTGATCCCCGTGCTGCTCGGCATCGCGGCGGTCGTGTTCTTCATGATGGCGCTGACGCCGGGCGATCCGGTGGAGCTGATGCTGGGCGACGCGCTGGCGACGCCGGAGCAGAAGGAGAGCCTCCGGCGCGACATGGGGCTCGACCGGCCGGTGGGCGAGCGCTTCGTCCTGTTCCTCAAGAACGCCGCCACCGGCGAGTTCGGCATGAGCTTCCATCACCGCCGGCCGGTCGGCCAGGTGATCCTCGAGCGCGTGCCGGCGACGGTGGAGCTGACGCTCGCCTCCATGCTGATCGCGCTCGTCCTCGGCATCGGGCTCGGCGTGCTGGCGGCGGTGAAGCGCGACAGCTGGATCGACCGTGTCGCCACCGTCACCTCGCTGGTCGGCGTGTCGATGCCCGGCTTCTGGTTCGGCATCCTCCTGATCCTGCTCTTCGCCGTCGCGCTCGGCGTGCTGCCCGTCTCCGGCCGCATCGGCTATGCCGGCGAGGTGAAGTTCGTGACCGGCTTCCTGCTGGTCGACACGCTGCTCGCCGGCCGCGTCGACAGCTTCCTCGATGCGCTCAGGCACCTGCTGCTGCCGGCGGTCACGCTCGGCCTCGCCATGGCGGCGTTCCTGATGCGGGTCACGCGCGCCTCGATGCTGGAGGCGCTGGCGCAGGACTACGTCACCTTCGCCGAGGCCAAGGGCATCGGCCGCGCGCGCGTGCTGTTCCGCCACGCGCTCAAGAACGCGCTGATCCCGACCGTCACCGTGGCGGCGATCGAGACCGGCACGCTGCTCGGCGGCAACATGATCGTCGAGACGGTGTTCGGCTGGCCCGGGCTCGGCCGGCTGGTGGTCGAGGGCATCTTCACGCGTAACTACCCGCTGGTGCAGGCCTGCGTGCTGCTCTACGCGGTCACCTATGTGCTGCTGAACTTCTGCGCCGACCTGCTCTATGCGGCGCTGAACCCGCGGGTTCGGCTGTGACGGCCGGCGCCGTCGAGACGCCCCGGCCGGGCGCGGCCCCGGCGGCGGCCGGCGCCCGCGCGCAGTCGATCCTTGCCGCCAACCTGCGCGACTTCCTCGCCAACCGCCTGGCGGTCGGCTCGGCCGCCGTCGTGCTGCTGTTCGCCGCCATGGCGGTGTTCGCACCGCTGCTCGCGCCGCACGACCCCTACGCCTCCGACCTGTTCCGCCGGCTGCAGCCGCCGGCCTGGATGGCGGGCGGCGAATGGGCCTACCCGCTGGGCTGCGACGCGCTGGGCCGCGACATACTGAGCCGCGCCATCTACGGCGCGCGCGTGTCGATGACGATCGGCGTCGCCGTCATGCTGGTCGCGGCGATCGTCGGCATGCTGGCGGGCCTCGCCGCCGGCTACCGGCGCGGCATGACGGACGTGGTGATCGCGCGCGTCGTCGACGTGCTGCTGGGCTTCCCCTACCTGATCCTCGCCATCGGCCTCATGGCCGTCATGGGCCCCGGACTAGGCAACATCGTGCTGGCGCTCGCGATCAAGGAATGGGTCCTGCCCTGCCGCGTCGTGCGCGCCGAGACGCTGGCGGCGCGCGAGATGGACTATGTCGAGGCGGCGCGCGCGCTCGGTGCCTCGCAGCGCCACATCATGCTGCGCGAGATCCTGCCCAACGTGCTGTCGCCGCTGGTCGTGGTCTCCACCTTCCGCATGGCCACGATCATCATCATGGAGGCGAGCCTCTCCTTCCTCGGCCTCGGCGTGCAGCCGCCGGTGCCGTCCTGGGGCTCGATGGTCGCGGACGGGCGGCAGTTCCTGATCGGCGCGTGGTGGGTCAGCACCTTCCCGGGCGTGATGATCCTGCTGCTGGTGCTGGCCATCAACCTGGCGAGCCAGGGCCTGCGCGACGCCTTTGATCCGAGGCTGCGCCGATGATGGCGCCGCTGCTCGCCATCCGCGACCTGCGCACCTGGTTCCACACGCGCCAGGGCGTGGTGAAGGCCGTCGACGGCGTCGACCTCGACGTCATGCCGGGCGAGTGCCTCGGCGTGGTCGGCGAGTCCGGCTCGGGCAAGAGCGTCACCTTCCTGTCCGTGCTCGGCCTGGTGAAGCCGCCCGGGCGGATCGAGGGCGGAACGGTCGTCTTCGGCGGCAGCGATCTCGCGCAGCTGCCGCCGGACGCGCTGCGCGCGCTGCGCGGGCGCGACATCGCCATCACGCTGCAGGACGCGCTGACCGCGCTCAATCCGGCGCTCCGGGTCGAGGAGCAGATCGTCGAGACGATCCTGGCACACGACCGCGATCTGCCCGCCGGACGCGGCCGTCGTGTTGCCGCGCGTGCCAAGGCGCTGGAGATGCTGCGCCTGGTCGGCATCCCCGATGCCGAGCGCCGCATGCGCGACTACCCGCACCAGTTCTCCGGCGGCATGCGCCAGCGCGTCATGATCACGATCGCGCTGGCCTGCCGGCCCAGGCTGCTGATTGCCGACGAGCCGACCACGGCGCTCGACGTCACCGTGCAGGCGCAGGTGCTGGCGCTGATCGCCGAGATGCGCCGCGCGCTTGGCATGAGCGTGGTGCTGATCAGCCACAATCTCGGCGTGGTCGCGCGCTACTGCGACCGCATCGCCCTGATGTACGCCGGCCAGGTGGTCGAGACCGGCCCGACCCGCGCCGTCATCGCCGCGCCGCGTCATCCCTATACGCAGGGCCTGCTGCGCTCGATGCCGCTGCTGTCCGACCCCGGCCGGCCGATCCAGCCGATCGAGGGCCAGGTGCCCGACCTGATCGACCTCGCGCCGGAATGCCGCTTCCTGCCGCGCTGCCCGCGTGCGGCCGAGCAATGCCGTCAGCCCGTGCCGCTGCTGCCGATGGGCGAGGCGCGCCAGGCGCGCTGCGTGAGGGCGACGACATGACTGTCGGCATGACACAGACGCAACCGCTCGTCGCGGTGCGGGGCTTGCGCAAGCACTACGACCTGCGCCGCGGCCTGCGGCGCTTCACCGACGACGCGCGCGCACATACGGTGCACGCGCTCGACGGCGTCAGCTTCGACATCGCCCGCGGCGAGACGCTGGGCGTGATCGGCGAGAGCGGCTGCGGCAAGTCGACGCTCGGGCGCACCGTGCTGCGCCTGCTCGAGCCC
Organism: uncultured Rhodospirillaceae bacterium; assembly: GCA_964557415.1. Taxonomy (GTDB): domain Bacteria; phylum Pseudomonadota; class Alphaproteobacteria; order JAEULC01; family JAEULC01; genus JAEULC01. Next base: position 24,860 of record CAZLBB010000020.1, on the reverse strand, counting down.
ACGTCCGGCACGGTCGCCTTCGACGGCACCGACCTCGCCGCGCTCGACCCGGCGGGCATGATGGCGCTGCGCCGGCGCATGCAGATCGTGTTCCAGGATCCCTACGCCTCGCTCAACCCGCGCCGCACGGTGGAGCAGATCGTCGGCCTGGGCCTCGCCATCCATGCGCGGCCCTCGCCTTCCGCCTTGCGCGAGCGCGTCGCCGGGATGCTCGGCCGAGTCGGCCTCTCGCCGGCGCACATGCAGCGCTACCCGCACCAGTTCTCGGGCGGGCAGCGCCAGCGCATCGGCATCGCCCGCGCGCTGATCGTCGAGCCCGATTTCGTCGTCTGCGACGAGCCGGTCTCGGCGCTCGACGTCTCGATCCAGGCGCAGATCCTGGCGCTGCTGGAGGAGCTCAAGCGCGCGCTCAATCTCACCTACCTGTTCATCTCGCACGACCTCGCGGTGGTCGGCCATATCAGCGACCGCATCGCCGTCATGTATCTCGGCCAGATCGTCGAGCTCGGCCCGGCCCGCCGGCTGCTGCAGGCGCCGGCGCATCCCTACACGCAGGCGCTGCTCGACGCGGTACCGCGCATCGACGCCGAGGCAAGGGATCGCCGCCCGCTCGGCGGCGACGTGCCCTCGCCGCTCGCGCCGCCGCCGGGCTGCCGCTTCCACACGCGCTGCCCGCATGCGACTGAACAATGCCGCACCGTGGCACCGGAGCACCGCACGGTCGCGCCGGGCCACCACGTCGCCTGTCACCTCTATGATGGAGGATCCGCATGATGCCGTCGGACGCCGTCGCGGCCGAGCCGCTGTTGCTGACGGGCGGCCCGCACGCGCGCGGGCTGGCCCAGGCCGCGCTGTGCCCGGACATGGTGCCGGCCGTGCGCCACGCCATCCGGCATCGGCTGGAGGAGACCGCGCCGGCGCTGGCCCGAAGCGAGGTGCGACGCTTCATCGCGGCGCAGCGCGACTACACCGAGCGCCACTATCCCCAGATCATGGCGGAGATCCAGGGCATCGCCGCCGGCTTCGGCATTCCCGACGCGACGCTGTTCGACTATCTGCACTGCTCCAGCGCGTCCGACCTGGCGGCGCTGCCGGAGCACGAGCCCGACGGCTGCACCTCCTTCGCCGTCACGACGGCGGACGGCGCGCTCCTGGCGAAGAACCGCGACTACCGGCCGGAGCACGTGCCGATCCAGCGCGTGATGCGGCACGCGGACCCCGACTGGAACGGCCGAGCGATCCTGGTGCTCGGCTCGCTCGGCAGCCCGGGCAATTTCTCCTCGGGCATCAACAGCGACGGCCTCGCCGTCTCCGACACCGCCAGCCGCACGACCGACATGGGCGTCGGCTTCCACCGCTATTTCCTGCTGACCTGGCTGCTGGTCAACTGCGCCAGCGTGACCGAGGCGCTGGCCGCGATCCGGCGCATCACCCATACCGGCAGCGGCCTCCTGGTCCTGGCCGACGCGATGGGCGCCGTGGCCGCGGTCGAGCTCGGCCACCGCCGCGTCGGCGTCGAGCACCGCGCCGCCGGGCGGGTCGGCCGCAGCAACCATTTCGTGCTGCCGGACATGGCGGCAGCCAACCTCGACGTGGCCGACAACGCCGCCAGCCGCGCCAACTCGATCCGGCGCTTCGCCTCGCTCGCTCCCGCGCTCGAGGCCCTGGATCCGACGCCCGGCATCGACGCGGTCGCGCGCGTGCTGGCGACGCACGACGCCGGCGGCAACACCGGCTTCTGCCGCCATGGCGGCGACGATCTCAGCACGACGATCTCCGGCGCGATCTACGACACCAAGGCGCGTCGCATGGTCGCGGCCCTCGGCAATCCCTGCACCGCGCCCTGCCGGCGCTACGCCTTCGACCCGGCCGCATCGGCGGCAGCCGCGCAATAGCCAGCCGAATCAAACCTGGAGCCTCTCCCATGAAACCCGTGAAAATCCTCTGCCCGACCGGCCATCTGAGCTTCACGCCGCTCGAGAAGGGCAGCTTCCTTTTGGGCTGCGAGCAGAAGCCCGACTTCGTCATCGCCGATGCCGGGTCGTGCGACATGGGCCCGCGCCCGCTCGGCGCCGACCAGCATGTCAGCCTCGAGGCTTGGCAGCGCCACGACCTCGAGGTCATGCTGCTGCAGGCGCGCCGGCTCGGCGTGCCGATGATCGTCGGATCGGCGTCGGACACCGGCACCGACCGCGGTGTCGACCAGTTCGTACGGCTGATCCGCGACATCGCGCAGGAGCACGGGCTCAAGCCGTTCAAGCTGTCGGCGATCTACGCCGAGCAGTCGCTCGAGGAGCTGAAGCGCCGCCTCAAGGCCGGCGCGCGCATCGAGGGGCTGGACGGGCGCGCCGACGCCGACCTCGCCACGCTCGAGCGCACCACGCGCGTCGTCGCCGTGATGAACGCCGAGCCGATCCGCGCCACGCTCGCCGCCGGCGCCGACGTGGTGATCGCCGGCCGCAGCAGCGACTGCGCGCTGTTCGCCGCGCCGCTGCTCAACGCCGGCTTCGGCCCCGGCATCGCCTACTACACCGGCAAGCTGATGGAATGCGCCTCGTTCTGCTGCGAGCCGTACATGGGCAAGGAGTCGATCCTGGGCCGGGTCGAGGGCGACGTGGTCTACGTCGCGGCCATGCATCCGGGCCAGCGCTGCACGCCCGCCTCGCTCGGCAGCCACGCCATGTACGAGCGCACCAATCCCTATCGCGAGGACGTCGCCGGCGGCTACGTGGACATGACCGACTGCCGCTACGAGCAGGTCGATCCCAAGACCACGCGCGCGTCGGGCCAGAAGTTCGTGGCGTCGCCGACCTGCAAGGTGAAGCTGGAAGGCGCCGGTCTGGTCGGCCAGCGCCGCCTCGCCGTGGTCGGCATCCGCGATCCCTACACGATCGGGCTGATCGACAAGGCGATCGAATGGGCCAAGGGCAAGATCGCCGAGCGCTTCGGGCCCATTGGACAAGGATCCGGCGGACAAGGCTACGACGTGTTCTATCACCTGTACGGCCGCAACGCGGTGATGAAGGACCTGGACCCGAAGCCGGAGCTGGCGCCGCACGAGCTCGGCATCGTGGTCGAGGCGGTGCACCAGGACGGCGACAAGGCGGCCGAGATCGCCGCGCTCGCCGCGCGCAACCTGTTCTACGCCCGCCTGCCCGAGACCAAGGGCACGGCCGGCGCCGCGGCGCTGATGTCGGACGAGATCCTGATCGGCGAGGCCGCCTACGAATGGACCCTCAACCACGTGATCGAGGTCAAGAGCCCCATGGAACTGTTCCGCACCAGGAGCTTCATCGTCTCCGGCGCCGCGCTGAAGGAGGCCGTGTGATGGCGCGCCTGCGCGAACTGGCCTCGACCATCCGCTCCAAGAACGCCGGGGTCGACCACATCACCTTCGACATCATCTGCCGCGATCCCGCCAACTACGAGCGCGTGCGCCGCAGCAACGTCTTGAGCCGCGAGGGCGTCGCCGCCCTGTTCAACATCCCGGTCGAGCGCGTCTCGCACTTCACCGTGTTCGAGCCGGCCAACGCCATCAAGTTCACAATCCGGCGCCTGAAGCCCAGCGGCAGCCCCGGCGAGACCGATGTGTTCGGCTCGCAGCAATACGCCCCGCTGTTCGACGTGGAGATACCGTGAGTCAGGCGCTGCGCGGCACCGCGTAGTCGGCCGGGAAGGTCGCGCGGAACTCCGGCCGCGCCTCCAGCCGGGCCGACAGGGCGTCGAGCGCGGGATGGCGGCCGGGCGGCAGCGAGTCGGGATCGGTCATCGCGACGTAGCGCAGCATGCAGCCGGTCGTGATCTGCGCCTGGCCGATCGGCGCCGCCGCCGGCCAATCCTCGGCCGCCAGCGCGGCGATGGCACCCCTGCCCTGGACGAGGCAGCGCTCGATCCATTCCGGCCAGCGGTATGGCGACGGGCGGATCATGCGCTCGTAGTTGGCGGCGCCGATCTTGTCGATGGCGCCGGTCGCCAGCGCCATCAGCTTGAGCGCGCGCCGCCGCTCGGGCCCCGAGCGCGGCAGCAGCGCGCGCTCGGCGCCGACGGCCTCGTCGATCCAGTCGAGGATCGCCGCCGAGTCGATCAGCACCTCGCCGTCGTCCAGGACCAGCGACGGGATGCGCCCGACGGGATTGGTCCTGCGCATCGAGTCGAAGTCGCCGAACACCGAGCGCGTGTCGTGCTCGTAATTCAGGCCCAGCACGCGCAGCGAGATGGCGACGCGGCGCACATAGGGCGAATCGTACTGGCCGACCAGGATCATGCCGCGATCATACGCGCTTCGACGCACGCGTCATCCCCGCGGCCGGCATCGATCCCGGGCAGGCTGGAACCGGGACCCGCTTGCCGCTATCGTCACCGGCCGAACGAACCAGCCTAGGGGTTGAAGAGATGACGAGAAAATTGACGAGACGCAGCGTGATGGTGCTGGCGGCGGGCGTCGCCGCGGCGACCATGTGGGCCGGCGCGGGCTGGGCCCAGCAGCAGTTCTTCCGCATCGGCACGGGCGGCACCGGCGGGACCTACTATCCCGTCGGCGGCATGATCGCCAACGCGATCTCGACCGACAAGATCGTGTCGACCGCGGTGGCCTCGAACGGCTCGGTCGCCAACGTCAACGCGATCGTCGGCGGCAGCGCCGAGTCCGGCTTCTCGCAGGCCGACGTGGCGACCTGGGCCTATACCGGCACGGGCGTGTACGAGGGCAAGGCCAAGGTCGCCGAGCTGCGCGCGATCGCCAACCTCTATCCCGAGAGCGTGCACCTCGTCGCCAAGAAGGGTCTCGGCGTGAAGTCGCCTGCCGATCTCAAGGGCAAGCGCGTGTCGCTCGACGAGCCGGGCTCCGGCACGCTGATCAACGCCAAGGCGATCCTCGCCGCCTACGGCGTGACCGAGAAGGACATCAAGCCGGAATACCTGAAGCCGAACCAGGCCGGCGAGAAGCTGAAGGACGGCTCGGTCGACGCGTTCTTCTTCACCGGCGGTTATCCGGCCGGCGCCATCACCGAGCTGGCGGCGACCACCGGCATCGAGCTGGTGCCGATCGCCGGCCCGCAGGCCGACAAGCTGCGCGCCGACCTCAAGTTCTTCGCCGCCGACGAGATCCCGGCCGGCACCTACAAGGACGTGCCGGCGACCAAGACCGTGGCGGTCGGCGCGCAGTGGGTGACGTCGTCCAAGGTCCCGGCCGATCTCGTCTACCAGGTCACCAAGGCGATGTGGAGCGACAAGACCCGCGCCGTGCTCGACGCCGGCCACGCCAAGGGCAAGTCCATCCGCAAGGAGACCGCGCTCCAGGGCCTCGGCATCCCGCTGCACGACGGCGCGGCCAAGTTCTACAAGGAAGCCGGCCTGCTGAAGTAGGCGCCCGCGAGCCTTCACGCCGTGGGCCGTCGATGAAAAGATGAACCACAGAGACACAGAGACACAGAGGTAAGAGGAAGAGGAAGCGATATGGCGGCCGAAGGCCGCTCGAAAACTCTTCTCCTTCTTCGTCTCTGTGCCTCTGTGTCTCTGTGGTGAATCTTTCTTCGATGGCGGCCCACGGCGTTTTCGTTTCGACGTCGGGGGGATGCATGGACGCAAAGGCCGAGCTGAAGCTCGAAGAGATCCAGAAGCTCGAGGAGCAGCTCGACCACGAGATCCGCTTCAGGCCGCTCCTGCCGGTGGGCGGCACGCTGGTCTCGGGCCTGCTGCTGGCGCTGTCGTTCTTCCACTACTACACGGCCGGGTTCGGGCTGCTGCGCGAGACGACGCATCGCGGCGTCCACATGGCCTTCGTGCTCGGCCTGATCTTCCTGGTCTTCTCGCTGCGGCGGAAGGGCAACAGGCGCGAGCCCGAGGCGCGGCTATGGGCGCCGCTCGGCATCGGGCTGCACGACTGGGCCGCGACGATCGCGGTCGCCGCCGCCAGCCTCTACGTGCCGTACATCTTCGACGACCTGCAGTTCCGTGTCGGCAATCCCGAGCCGATCGACGTGGTCATGGGCACGACCCTGATCGTGCTGCTGCTGGAGGCGACCCGGCGCAGCGTCGGCTGGCCGCTGCCGGCGATCGCCGTGCTGATGATGCTCTATGCGCTCTACGGCCGCAGCTTCCCCGGCATCTTCGTGCATCCCGGCAGCACCTGGAGCGGCCTGGTCAACCATCTCTACCTGACCAGCCAGGGCATCTATGGCATCGCGCTCGGCGTGGTCGCGACCTACGTGTTCCACTACGTGCTGTTCGGCGTGCTGGCGACGCGCATCGGGCTCGGCAAGTTCTTCATCGACCTGGCGACGGCGCTGTTCGGGCGCTTCGCCGGCGGGCCGGCCAAGGTGTCGATCTTCGGCTCGGCCATGTTCGGCATGATCTCGGGCTCCTCGATCGCCAACACGGTGACGGTCGGCTCGCTGACCATTCCCGCCATGATCCGGCTGGGGTATCCGCGCCATTTCGCGGCGGCGGTCGAGAGCACGGCCTCGACCGGCGGGCAGATCACGCCGCCGATCATGGGCGCCGCCGCCTTCCTGATGGTCGAGTTCCTCAACATCCCCTACCAGCAGATCATCCTGGCGGCGCTGGTGCCGGCGGCCATGCATTTCTACGGCGTGTTCTGCCAGGTGCATTTCGAGGCGAAGAAGCGCGGCATGCAGGGCCTCGCGCGCGAGGACATGCCCGACGTCGCCGCGGTCGTCCGCCGCGACTGGGTCACGGCGATCCCGCTGGTCGTGCTGATCACCGTGCTGTTCTCCGGCTTCACGCCCTACCTGGCGGCGTTCTGGGGCATCACCGCCTGCGCCGTCGTGGGGCTGACCGGCCGCAACCCGGTCGTGGCGCTGGCGCTGCTCGCCGCGATCGCGATCGGCGTGCCGACCGAACTGCTGTCGAGCGGTCCGGCGACCGTCGCCCTGGTGGCGGCCTGTGCCGCCGCCGGCCTCGTCTTCGTGCTGCGCGACCCCGAGGGCCGCCGCCGCTTCCACGACGTGCTGGACAGCTTCGTGGTCGGCGCCAAGTACGCGATCGCCGTCGGCGCGGCCGCGGCGACCGTCGGCATCATCGTCGGCGTGGTGACGTTGACCGGCGTCGGCTTCAAGCTGTCGGGCATCGTCACCAGCATGGCCGCCAGCCTCGCCGGCTTCACCGGCGGGTTCATGCCTTCGTCGCTGTTCGTGCTCAAGGACTGGACGCTGTTCTACACGCTGGCGATGACCGCGATCGTCTGCATCCTGCTCGGCTGCGGCGTGCCGACCACGGCCAACTACATCATCATGGTGACGATCGCCGCGCCCGCGCTCGGCATGCTCGGCGTGGCGCCGATCGTGGCGCATTTCTTCGTGTTCTATTACGGAGTGCTCGCCGATATCACGCCGCCGGTGGCGCTCGCCGCCTATGCCGGCGCCAGCATGGCGGGGGCCGACCCGTTCAAGACCGGCAACACCGCCTTCCGCCTCGGCCTCGCCAAGGCGCTGGTGCCGTTCGTGTTCGTCTACGCCCCGTCGCTGCTGGTCGTGACCAAGGGCTTCACCCTCGAGGCCTTCGTCGCGACAGCGGTCGGCTGCCTTCTCGGCATCACGCTGCTGGCCGCGGCGCTCAGCAGCTACGCGCTGGCGCCGATGCGCGCGTGGGAGCGCGCGCTGATCGGCGCCGGCGGCCTCATGATGATGGCGCCGGGCTGGACCACGACGCTGATCGGCCTCTTGATCGCGGCGCCGGCGCTGGCGGCGCAGGTGATCGCCGCGAGAGCGGAGAAGCGCCCTTCGACAAGCTCAGGGCGAGGATTGGCCTGAAAGTACGACTCCTCGTCCTGAGCCCTGAGCCTGTCGAAGGGTCGAAGGACGATCCGCCCTACCCCACGATCCCGATCTGCCACGGCACGAACTCGTGCCGTCCCATGCCGAGCAGCTCGCTCTTGGTCTTCTCGCCCGAGGCGGTCTTGAGGAACTGCTCGAAGATCTTCTGGCCCATCTCCTGCACCGAGACCGTGCCGTCGAGGATCTCGCCGCAGTTGACGTCCATGTCCTCTTCCATGCGCTTGAAGATCGGCGTGTTGGTGGCGAGCTTGATCGAGGGCACCGGCTTGGCGCCGAAGCAGGAGCCGCGGCCGGTGGTGAAGGCGACCAGGTTGGCGCCGCCGGCGATCTGGCCGGTGGCCGAGACCGGGTCGTAGCCGGGCGTGTCCATGAACACGAAGCCCTTTTCCGTCACCGGCTCGGCGTACTTGTAGACCTCCATCATCGGCCCGGTGCCGCCCTTCATCGACGACCCCAGCGACTTCTCGAAGATGTTGGCGAGCCCGCCATGCTGGTTGCCGGGGCTGACCTTGCCGTTGATCTGCACGTCGCGGCCGACGGCGTACTCGTCCTTCCACCAGCGGATGCGCTCGATCAGCTTCTCGCCGATCTCCCTGCTGGCGGCGCGGCGCGTCAGCGTGTGCTCGACGCCGTAGATCTCGGGCGTTTCCGACAGGATGCCGGTGCCGCCGTGCCGCGCCAGGATGTCGATCGCGGCCCCCAGCGCCGGGTTGGCCGTGATCGAGGAGAACCCGTCCGAGCCGCCGCATTGCAGCCCGACCGTGATGTGGCTGGCCGGCACGGTTTCGCGCCTGACCCGGTTGGCCTCGGGCAGCATCTCCATGATCGTGGCGACGCCGGCCTCGATCGTCCGGCGCGTGCCGCCGGTCTCCTGCATCACCATGGTGCGCAGCTTCGGCCCGACGGCGAGGCCCTGGTCGGCCATCAGGCCGCCGACCTGGCAGCGCTCGCAGCCGAGGCCGATGATCAGCACGGCCGCCAGGTTCGGATGGCGCGCGTAGCCCGCGAGCGTCCGGCGCAGCAGCTGCATCGGCTCGCCGGTCATCTCCATGCCGCAGCCGAGCGCATGGGTGAAGGCGGCGACCCCGTCGACGTTGGGGAAACCGGCCAGCTTCTCGCGCGTGAACTTGTCGGCGATCTCGTGCACCACCGTGGCCGAGCAGTTCACGGTCGAGATGATGCCGATGAAGTTGCGCGTCGCCACGCGTCCGTCCGGGCGCACGATGCCCTGGAAGGTGGCGCGCTGGTGCTCGGGCACCGGCTCCACCGGATTGAAGTCGCGCGCATGGGCGTAGTCGCGGTCGAACTCGCGGAACTCGATGTTGTGGTTGTGCAGCATCGTGCCGGCCGAGACGTCGCTCGCGGCGAAGCCGATCGTCGTGTTGTACTTGAGGATCGGCTCGCCCTTCTTCAGGTCGCGGGTGGCGATCTTGTAGCCGGACGGCGCGCCCGTCTGGCAGACGATGTTCTCGCCCGGGATCGCCGTGCCGGCGGCGACGTCGACCCGCGCCACCACCACGTTGTCGGCCGGATGCAGCCGGATCACCGGCCCGATGATGCGCTTCTTGCCCTGGTCGATCATGGCTCCCTCACCCTTTCGCCGCCTGGATCGCCTGCCAGACGCGCTGGGGCGTGGCGGGCATGTCGATGTGGCGGATGCCGTATTCCGACAGCGCGTCGACCACGGCGTTCATGACCGCCGGCAGCGCGCCGGCGCAGCCGGCCTCGCCGCAGCCCTTGGTGCCGAGCGGGTTGGTCCTGGCCGGCACCGGATGGCTCTTGAAGCCGATCATCGGCGCGTCTGACGCGCGCGGCAGGGCGTAGTCCATGTAGGAGCCGGTCAAGAGCTGCCCGCTCTCGTCGTAGCTGACGTTCTCGAGCAGCGCCTGGCCGATGCCCTGCACCACGCCGCCATGCACCTGGCCCTCGACCAGCAGCGGGTTGACGATGGTGCCGAAGTCGTTGACCGAGGAATAGCGCACGACCTGCGTGACGCCGGTCTCCGGGTCGATCTCGACCTCGCAGACATGGCAGCCGTTGGGGAACGCCGAGGGCGTGCCCTCGACCGTCAGCGTCGCGTCGAGCGACTGCGGCCCGTCCGGCGGCAGCTTGAGGCCGGTGCGGACGCGCTGGGCCAGCTCGAGGATGCCGATCGAGCGGTCGGTGCCGGCGATGGTGAAGCGCCCCTCGGCGAACTCGATGTCGGCGGAAGCGGCCTCGAGCGCCGCGGCGGCGATCTGCCTGCCCTGCTCGATCACCTTGTCGCTCGCCGCCAGCACGGCGGCGCCGCTCATGGTGATCGAGCGCGAGCCGCCGGTGCCGCCGCCGAGGATGAGCTGGTCGCTGTCGCCCTGGAACAGCCGCACGCGGTCGACGGGAATCCCAAGCTTGCTGCCCATCACCTGGGCCAGCGGCGTCAGGTGGCCCTGGCCGTAGTCGAGCGTGCCGGTCGTGATGGTGACCGTGCCGTCGGCGTTGAAGCGCAGGCCCGCCATCTCCTTCGACGGGGCGCCGGTGACCTCGAGGAAGCCGCCGAAGCCGAGGCCGCGCAGCTTGCCGCGCCGGCGGCTCTCCGCCTTGCGCGCCGGGAAGCCCTTCACGTCGGCGACCGCGACCGCCTCGTCCAGCAGGTTGGCGAAATCGCCGGAGTCGTACTCCATGCCCGAGGCGGCCTTCGCCGGCAGAGCTTCCGGCCTGATGTGGTTCCGCTTGCGCAGGCTCACGCGGTCGATGCCCGTCTCCGCCGCGGCGGCGTCGACCAGCCGCTCCATGTAGTAGTTGCCCTCGGGCCGCCCGGCGCCGCGATAGGGCCCGACCGGCGTCGTGTTGGTGACGACGCATTTCATCGCCACCTCCATGACCGGCGTGGCGTAGCCGCCGACCGAGTTCTTGACGATGTTGAGCGTGCCGATCAGCAGGCCGAAGTTGCCGAGATAGGCGCCCATGTTGGCGTAGCCGGTGATGCGCGTGGCGAGGAAGCGCCCGTCCTTGTCGAGCGCCAGCTCGCCCGTCACCTGGTGGTCGCGGCCGTGCTGGTCGGAGACGAAGCTGCCCGAGCGCTCGTCCGTCCACTTGACCGGCCGGCCGAGCGCCCTGGCGGCGAACAGGATGCAGGGATACTCCGGATAGACCGCCGACTTCATGCCGAACGAGCCGCCGACATTGCCGGTCAGGATGCGAACCTTCTCCGGCTTCACGCCCAGGATGTCGTTGGCGATGTTGTTGCGCATCCCCATGACGCCCTGGCTGCAGGTGTGCAGCGTCCAGCGCTCGTCCTTGGGGTCGTAGGCGGCGATGGCGCTGCGCGGCTCGATCGGGCTGGCGACCAGGCGGTTGTTGACGATCTCGAGCCGCGTGACATGGGCGGCACGCCTGAACGCGTCGGCGACCTTCGCCGCATCGCCGTAGCACCAGTCGAGCACGACGTTGCCGGGCGCGCCGTCGTGCAGTTGCGGCGCGCCGGGCCGGGCGGCGTCGCGCGCCGAAGTGACCGCCGGCAGCGGGTCGACCTCGACCGCCACCGCCTCGGCCGCGTCCTTCGCCTGCAACGGCGTCTCGGCCACCACGAAGGCGACCGGGTCGCCGACATAGCGGACCTTGTCCATGGTGAGCGCCGGCCGCGGCGGCACGATCATGGGTGAGCCGTCGCGGTTGGGAAAATTGACGCCCGGTTTGATGTTGCCGAAGCCGGCCTTCTTCAGGTCCGCGCCGGTGAAGACGCCGAGCACGCCTGGCATCGCCCGCGCCGCCGCCGTGTCGATGCCGCGCAGGACCCCGTGGGCGTAGGGGCTGCGCACGATATGGGCATGGGCCTGGGCCGGCAGGTTGACGTCGTCGGTGAAGCGACCCTGCCCGCGCAGCAGCACGGGGTCCTCGCCACGCGGCACGGCCTGGCCGATCCCGAACTTGGCCAGGCTCCAATGGGTCATGTCGTCTTGCACGCGAACGCTCTCCCACACGCGGAAGCGCGCAGATTACGGCGTGGACGCGCCGTGGTGCAACGCAGCAGGGATCGGGAATTTCACGCAGGTCCTATGTCGAAAACGCAGCCGGCTGTTCCGTTTTCCTCATCCTTAGCCTGTCGAAGGATGGCGGCTGGGTATTGCCCGCAATACGCCGACACGAGGCCGGGGGCACCGAGCCACCGCCCTTCGACAGGCTCAGGGCGAGGAGAAGGGAGGGAAGGGGCCGCGCTCGAATTCGGCAGCGGTCCCCTTCACACGCAGTACGTCTTGATCGGCTCGAACCCGTTGAACGCGACCGAGGCGTAGGTCGTGGTGTAGGCGCCCGCCGCGCGGATCTCCAGGCGGTCGCCGATGGCGAGGTCGACCGGCAGGCGGTAGTCGGCCTTCTCGTAGAGGATGTCGGCGGAATCGCAGGTCGGGCCGGCGATGATCACGCGCTCGGACTTGCCCTTGCGCTCGCTGGCGATCGGGTACTGGATCGCCTCGTCCATGGTCTCGGCCAGGCCGCCGAACTTGCCGATGTCGAGATAGACCCAGCGGCGGCTGTCGTTGTCGGCCTTGTTCGCGATCAGCACGACCTCGGTCTGGATCACCCCGGCGTCGCCGACCATCTGGCGGCCGGGCTCGACGATGATGTCGGGGATGCGGTTGCCGAAATGCCGGTTGAGCGACTCCTCGATCACCTGGCCGTACTCGTTCATGGCCGGGATGCTCTTGCGGTACTTCGTGGGGAAGCCGCCGCCGATGTTAAGCATGGTGAGGTTGACGCCGCGCGTCTCGAGCTCGCGGAACATGTCGGCCGCCTCGGCCACGGCGGAGTCCCACTGGTTCGGGTCGCGCTGCTGCGAGCCGACGTGGAACGACACGCCGTGCGGCACCACGCCGCGGTCGGCCGCCTGCAGCAGCAGGCGCTTGGCCATGGCGACCTCGCAGCCGAACTTGCGGCTCAAGGGCCAGTCGGCCCCGGCGCCCGAGGTCAGGATGCGGCAGAACACGCGGCTGTTCGGCGCGGCGCGGCTGATCTTGCCGAGCTCGGCCTCGCTGTCGAAGGCGTAGAGCGTGACGCCCTTGGCATGCGCAGCGGCGATGTCGCTCTCCTTCTTGATCGTGTTGCCGTAGGAGATGCGGTCGGCCGCGGCCCCCGCCGCGAGCACCATGTCGACCTCGTTGACCGAGGCGGTGTCGAACGCCGAGCCGAGCTTGGCCAGCAGACTCAGGATCTCCGGTGCCGGGTTGGCCTTGACGGCGTAGTAGACCATCGCCCGCGGCACGGCGTTGCGCAGCTTCTTGTAGTTGTCCGCCACCACGTCCAGGTCCACGACCAGAAACGGCGTCGGCAGGCGACGCTCCGCCAGGAAACGGGCGATCTTCTTCGTGGGCATCGTGCTTGGTTTCCTTCCCCTTGGAAGAGCTCAGGCGACGCGGAAGTTCTTGAACTGCCAGGGGCAGCTTTCGTCCAGCGGCTCGGAGAACAGGACGCCGCGGTTCTGCAGCGGATTCCAGTCGGAGTAGACGCCGACCACCTCGCCGAGATAGGGCCGGCTGATCTCCATGATGCGCGCGTGGTCCATGTGGTCGGCCTCGATCACGCCGGCCCGCGGGTTCTCGATCGCCCAGATCACGCCGGCGAGCACGCCGGCGGTCACCTGCAGGCTGGTGGCGTTGTTGAACGGCACCAGCTTGCGCGCCTCGTCGATGCCGAGGCGCGAGCCGTACCAGTAGGCGCCCTTCTTGTGGCCCATCAGCAGGACGCCCAGCTCGTCGATACCCTTGGTGATCTCGTTGACGATCAGCCGCTTCTGCGACTGCAGCGTCCAGTTCTTGCCGGCCAGCTCGTGCAGCGACAGCACGGCGTCGTCGCAGGGGTGATAGGCGTAGTGCACGGTCGGCCGGTAGTGCACCGTGCCGCCCTGCTTCAGCGTGAAGTAGTCGGCGATCGAGATCGACTCGTTGTGCGTCACCAGGAAGCCGTGGAACGGCCCCTCGAGCGGCGTCCAGGTGCGCACGCGCGTGGCGGCGCCGGGCCGCTGCAGGTAGATCGCCGAGTCGCAGCCGAAGTCGTGCCGCGCGGCGTCCTGGGGGAAGTGCTTCTCGTGCGTGCCCCAGCCGAGCTCGGACGGCTGGCTGCCTTCGCTGACGAAGCCGTCGACCGACCAGGTGTTGACGAACTCGCCCGGCGCCTTGGGCGTGTCGGCGACCTGGGTGTCGCGCTCGGCGATGTGGATCACCTTCAAGCCGAGCTCGTTTGCGAGTGCGCCCCAGCCCTGGCGGTCCTTCGGCGCCTTCGCCGGCCGGCCGGTGTCGCGGGCGATGTTGAGCAGCGCCTCCTTGACGAAGTGCGACACCAGGCCCGGATTGGCGCCGTGCGCGATCACCGCGGTCGGGCCGCCCTCGAGCTCGGGCTTGAGCGCCAGCGCGCTCTCGCGCAGCGCGTAGTTCGAGCGCTGCGACGGGGTGAGGCGCGGATCGGTGTAGCCGCCGGCCCAGGGCTCGACGCAGGTGTCGAGATAGAGCGCACCCTTCTCGTGGGCGAGGCGGATCAGCGCGACCGAGGAGACGTCGACCGACAGGTTGAGCAGGAAGTCGCCCCTGCCGAGCAGCGGCTCGAGCACCTGGCGGTAGTTGTCGCGCGTCAGCGCGTTCTCGATGAAGGCGACGCCGTATTCCTCGGCGATCTCGCGCCCGCGCTCCTCGGCGGTGACGACGGTGATCTGCTCGCGCCGCATGTCGACGTGGCGCAGCAGCAGCGGCAGCACGCCCTGGCCGATGCTGCCGAAGCCGATCATGACGAGGCGGCCGGAATACGCGCAATGCTTCATCGGAATCTCCTCAATGCTCCTGTCGCGGGGCGCAGCGCGCCGCCGCGCCGCGCCCTTGTGATGCGCGGCGTTCTTGGTCGTTTCGGTCCGGGATCACTGTTCCGGGTAACCAGGCGTGGCGATCAGCGGCCGGTCGCCGACCTCGACCAGCTGGGCGCGGTCGAAGCCGTTGAAGCTGGTGCGCAGCGCCCCGCCATAGGCGCCGAGCTGGCCGATCTCGATGTAGTCGCCCTCGCGCACGTCGTCGGGCAGCAGGAACGGACCCTGCATGCGATCGACCGAGTCGCAGGTCGGCCCGAACAGCGCGAATGCGGCGAGCGACGTCGAGGCTGCCTCGCGCAGCAGCCGCGCCGGGAACTTGAACCCGGGCGCGCCGGCGTCCGACAGGCTGCCGTAGATGCCGTCGTTGATATAGAGCGCGTCGCCGCGGCGCAGCTGCACCTGCACCACGACCGAGACGCCCGGCGCCACCAGCGCGCGCCCCGGCTCGGCCCAGAGCCGGATGCCGGGACGGCCGAGCGCGGCAACGCCGTCGGCGATGGCGGCGATGTAGGCCGCGAGCGGCGGCGGCGTCATGCCGGGGTAGGCGACCGGGAAGCCGCCGCCGACGTCGATCACGTCGACCGCGACCCCGGACCGCTCGATCACGTTCTTCGCCAGATCGAGTGCGCTGCGGTACGCGGCGGGCTCCATCGTCTGCGAACCGACATGGAAGCAGAGGCCCAGCCGCTCGGCGTGCGGGCGCGCCTCGGCCAGCAGGGACGCCGCCAGCTCGGCCGGCGCGCCGAACTTGCCGGAGAGATCGTAGAAGGCGTCGCCCTTGGGCAGGGCCAGGCGCACGTGCAGGCCGAGGCCGCCGCGCGTCGGACGGCGCTCGAAGCGCGCCTCCTCGCGGACCTTGGCCAGCTCCTCGGCGCTGTCGAGCGCGAAGTCGCGCAC
Source organism: uncultured Rhodospirillaceae bacterium (assembly GCA_964557415.1). Taxonomy (GTDB): domain Bacteria; phylum Pseudomonadota; class Alphaproteobacteria; order JAEULC01; family JAEULC01; genus JAEULC01. The sequence continues at coordinate 9,344 of CAZLBB010000020.1, read as the reverse complement.
CTGATGCAGGCGGAAGGCGTCGCGGATCGCCGACCGCGCCTTGACCGGGTGCATGTAGCGGATCTCGGCCTGCGCGCCGAACATCTGCCGCACCAGCGACACCTCGGCCGGCGACGCGCAGTCGAACTGGCGCACGCCGCCCTGCCACAGGGCGCGCAGCACGCGCGGCTCGGGGTTGCACTTGACGGCGTACATGGCATCGCCCGGGAAGGCGGCGAGGAAGCGCTCGGCGGTCGCCTGGATCAGGCGCGGGCGCAGGCAGTGCAGCGGCTCGGTCGGACGCTCGGCGGCGACGAAGGCGTCGATGGCGGGCAGGTCCGCCGCCGGCAGGGGATAAGGCGCTTCGATGTCGAGTCGTCGTCGCAGCGGGGCGACGGCTAGGCGGTGTCGGGCCATGGGACGCATTTCTCCATCGACAAGCGCCGATGGCGCCTGCCGCTGATAAGGCTCAAGACGGAAAGGAATCGCGCGGCGCGTGGAATGCCGCGCTAGCCGCGCTTACCGAATACCGCGATGGAGGGCTGGGGCCTCGCGCCGCTCAGCAACCATATCCACCTCCCATAAGGACACCGGCCCACTGGCGACCGGCTCGACCCGACAGGACGCGTTACGTCGTTGCTTGACCCTCGGAAGGCCTGGGGCACGTGCGATTTGCGTCTGATCCGCACATATATGCATATCGCGCGGGCGCGCAAGAAAATTCTGCGGCCTGCAGCAAAAAAGTTTCGCGCCGCGTTGACACTTTCTCAACGAGTTCGAGAAAGCGCGACGGCAGCGTACTCCCACGCCATCGTCGCCGCGGCGAGCGCGGTGATCTCTGCCGTGTCGTAGGGCGGCGAGACCTCGACCGCGTCCATGCCGACGAAGTCGAGCGCGCCCAGACGGCGAATCACCGCCTGCGCCTGCCAGGTCGCGAGCCCGCCGACCTCGGGCGTGCCGGTGCCCGGCGCGAAGGCGGGGTCGAGCGCGTCGATGTCGAAGCTTAGGTAGCAGGGTGCGTCGCCGACCACCGCGGCGACGCGCCGGGCGATCGCGGCGGGACCCTCGACATGCACCGTCTCGGCGTCGAGCACCGTCACGCCCTGGCCGCGGGTCCAGTCCATCACGTCGTTCTGCACCGGCGAGCGGATGCCGATCTGCACCATGCGGCGCGGGTCGACCAGCTTCTCGACGATGGCGTGGTAGAAGACCGAGCCGTGGCCGTAGGGCTGGCCGAAGCTGTCGGGCCAGGTATCGACATGGGCGTCGAAATGGACCAGGGCGACCCCGCCCCGCCTCCTTCGGCCAGCCAGCCCGCGCAGGAGCGCCAGGGTGATGGCATGGTCGCCGCCGAGCGCGACCAGGTGCGGCACCTCGGCCGCCTGCTCCTCGATCAGCTTCAGGCTCGCCGCCGTGTCGCCGAGCGCGATGGCGAAGTCGCCGAGATCGGCGATGCTCTGCCCGGCCAGCTCGATCCGGGCGATCGGATGGGCGCCGTCGACCAGCATGCGGCTGGCGTGGCGGATGGCGTGCGGCCCGAACCGGGCCCCGCTGCGGTTGGTCGTGCCGATGTCGAACGGCACCCCCGCCACGCTGAGCGCCGCGTCGCGCCCGCGCCGCTGGGTGCCGAGGAACGTGGCGGGGACGGAGAAGGTCGGCGTGCCGGTCATCGGCGCTCCGCCGCGAACTGGCCCACGCCCGGCGCGAGGAGGTAGCGCCGGTCGTCGTATTTCCGCCCGCCCTCGCCCTCGTGCACCCAGGTGAACTGGAGGCAATGCGGAACGCCGCGGCAGGGAAAGTCGACGCGCTCGATCGTGATCGTGTTGACCCGCCGCTCCGTCCGGCCCTTCGCGCGGCAGGAATACTCGTTGCGACGGACTTCGCCTTGGCGCCAGGCACCCAGCGGGATCTTGATCTCGCCGGCGCATTCCAGGCCGCCGAAGCGCGAGTCGCGGATGCGCCCGATGCCGTCGCCCTCCGCGCGCACGGCAAACGCCTGCCTGACCGTGCCCTCGCGCTTGCTGGTGCGCTCGCGCCCATAGGCCTGGATCTTCCGTCCGCTCATCGGCTCCGTGTCCTCCGACGGCCCCGTCCAGCGGTCGCCGCCGCCATCGGTGAAGTTCCCGGGCGGATGCTGCACCGTCCGCGTGCCGTCCCAGGGGCCGGGCACGACGAGCTGCAGCGGGATGAAGCGCTCGCCGGTCGCCGCGTCGTAGGCCGCGTCCCAGTGCGCCAGCGGGCCGAGGCGCGCCTCCGGCCACGGCTCGGCGAGGGCCGGCGCGGCGGCGGCGAGCATGGTCGGGAGCAGACGGAGCAGCTTCATGGGCCAGCGTTCAACCGTGCAGCACCATTCCCCCCTCACCCAACTCCCCCTTCGGGAGGCGAGGGCCAGATACCGAGACCCCTCGCCCGCGAAGCGGGAGAGGGAGGGGCCCGCCGTCCTGAGCTTGTCGAAGGGCGGCGGGAGGGTGAGGGCCGGCTCGGTATAGGTGCAAATGCGGCCTGACGCCAGAGTGGCACCGATGCTTTATGCTACCGGCCGCTCGCCAAGAGGGGACGCTCCATGACCACCGCCAGCCAACGCGACAACCAGCGTGTCATCCGCGCGCCGCGCGGGCCGAAGCTCTCGGCCAAGTCGTGGCTGACCGAGGCGCCGATGCGCATGCTGATGAACAACCTCGACCCGGACGTGGCGGAGAAGCCGCAGGAGCTGGTGGTCTATGGCGGCATCGGCCGGGCGGCGCGCAACTGGGCCTGCTTCGACCGCATCGTCGCGTCGCTGAAGCTGCTGGAAGGCGACGAAACCCTGCTGGTGCAGTCGGGCAAGCCGGTCGGCGTGTTCCGCACCCATGCCGACGCGCCGCGCGTGCTGATCGCCAACTCGAACCTGGTGCCGGCCTGGGCCAGCTGGGAGCACTTCAACGAGCTCGATCGCAAGGGCCTGATGATGTACGGGCAGATGACGGCGGGCTCGTGGATCTATATCGGCAGCCAGGGCATCGTGCAGGGCACCTACGAGACCTTCGTCGAGGTCGGCCGCCACCACTACGCCGGCGACCTCGCGGGCAAATGGATCCTGACCGGGGGCCTCGGCGGCATGGGCGGGGCGCAGCCGCTCGCCGCGACCATGGCCGGCGCCTCGATGCTGGCGGTCGAGTGCCAGCCCTCGCGCATCGAGATGCGCCTCAGGACGCGCTACCTCGACGTGAAGACCGACAGCCTGGACGAGGCGCTGGCGGTCATCGACAAGGCGAACAGGGACAGGAAGCCGGTCTCGGTCGGGCTCCTGGGCAACACGGCGGAGATCCTGCCCGAGCTGGTGCGCCGCGGCGTGCGGCCGGACGCGGTGACCGACCAGACCTCGGCGCACGACCCGGTCAACGGCTACCTGCCGGCCGGCTGGACCCTGGCCCAGTGGGAGGAGCGCAGGCAGCGCGACCCCAAGGGCACGGCGCAGGCGGCCAAGGAGTCGATGGCGGTGCATGTGCGCGCCATGCTGGCGTTCCACGCCGCCGGCGTGCCGACCTTCGACTACGGCAACAACATCCGCCAGATGGCGAAGGACACGGGCGTCGACAACGCCTTCGACTTCCCTGGCTTCGTGCCGGCCTATATCCGCCCGCTGTTCTGCCGCGGCGTCGGCCCGTTCCGCTGGTGCGCGCTGTCGGGCGACCCCGAGGACATCTACCGCACCGACCGGCGGGTCAAGGAGCTGATCCCCGACAACCCGCATCTGCACCACTGGCTCGACATGGCGAGGACGCGCATCGCGTTCCAGGGCCTGCCGGCGCGCATCTGCTGGGTCGGACTCGGCGACCGGCACCGGCTCGGCCTCGCCTTCAACGAGATGGTGGCCAAGGGCGAGCTCAAGGCGCCGGTCGTGATCGGCCGCGACCACCTCGACTCCGGCTCGGTCGCCAGCCCCAACCGCGAGACCGAGGGCATGATGGACGGCTCGGACGCGGTGTCGGACTGGCCGATGCTCAACGCCCTGCTCAACTGCGCCAGCGGCGCCACCTGGGTCAGCCTGCACCACGGCGGCGGCGTCGGCATCGGCTACTCGCAGCACGCCGGCATGGTGATCGTGTGCGACGGCACGAAGGATGCGGCGAGGCGGATCGAGCGCGTGCTGTGGAACGACCCGGCCTCGGGCGTGATGCGCCACGCCGATGCCGGCTACGAGCTGGCCAAGGATTGCGCCCGGCAGCACCAGCTCAACCTGCCGATGCTCGGCAACTGAGCCGGCGCGACCCTTGATTCGGGTCGCCGCCCGACTACAGTGGGCGGATGCATCTGACGACCGCAGCGACCGTCTTGCGCCGGATCGGCGGCGCGGCCCTGCTCGGGCTGCTCGCGTGGCTGCCGGCGCAGCCGGCGCCGGCGGCCGACACATTCACGATCGACGTGACGACCGATCCCTTCGCCTCCGTCCATCTGCAGGTGCGCGTCACCGCGGCGCACCGCGCCGGCTACCTGCAGGAAGGCTCGCAGTACCTGCCCGCGCCGGAATGGCAGTACGTCGACTCGCTACTGTGCGGCCAGACCACGCGCGAGATCGAGGTCTGGGCCGACCCGCGCGCCGCGCGCAGCGGCACGCAAGAAGCGCCGGCCGGCCGGCTCTACGCCGCCTTCGCGGTGATGCTGGGCCAGCAGGTGATCGGCCAGGGCCGCGTCGAGCGCGACATCTCGGGCGGCGGCAACGTGCGCGGCTTCACGCACCTGGTCGGCCAGGATTTCGTGCTGATCATCAACCGCGAGTGCAAGTAGTCGCGTCCGCATGTGGAACGCCAGGCGGCGCGCGCGATCACGGAAAGATCACTTCGACGGGGTCGAGAAGCGCGCTGCGGATGCGTCACCGGCCACAGGTTCCGATTTGCACGCAGGAGAAGACGCATGACCGCCAAGGCCGACGCCGCCCCGGGCAAGCGCGAGCTGGTGCTGACCCGCGTGATCGACGCGCCGCGCGAGAAGCTCTTTCGCTGCTGGACCGAACCCGCGCTCTTGAAGCAGTGGTTCGCGCCCAGGCCCTGGACCACGCCGCATGCCGAGTTCGACGTCAGGCCCGGCGGCACCAGCCTGGTCGTCATGCGCAGCCCCGAGGGGCAGGACATGCCGAGCCGCGGCGTCTATCTCGAGGTGGTCAGGAACGAGCGCCTGGTCTTCACCGACGCCTACACCGAGGCCTGGCAGCCGTCCGAAAAGCCGTTCTTTACGGGCATCCTGACCTTCGAGGACCTGGGCCAGGGCAAGACGCGCTACACCGCCCGCGCGCGCCACTGGACCGAGGCCGACCGCGCGACGCACGAGAAGATGGGCTTCCACGAAGGCTGGGGCATCTGCACCGACCAGCTCGCGGCGCTGGCAAAGACGATCTGAGGCGTCAGCATCCCTGGCAGCGGGGACAGCAATAGGCGGTGCGGCCGCCCAGCTTGGAGATCTTCAAGGGCGAGCGGCACCTTGGGCAGCTTCCGCCCTTCCGGCGTTCGGGCAGCAGCGAGCCCTTGGGCATGCGCTCGGCGAACCGCTCCGAGCCGGCGCCGTGCGCGATGGCGGTCTTGAGGACCGCGCGCGCCTTCAGGAACAGGCGCTTGCGCTGGCCTGGCGCGAGCCTGTCCATCCGCGCGGCCGGGTCGATGCGCGCCTGGAACAGGATGTCGTCGGAATAGATGTTCCCGATCCCGGCGATGATCTCCTGGTCCATGAGGACCGCCTTGACGTCGCGCTTGCTGCCGGACACGGCGGCGTCGAACGCGGCGAAGTCGAAGCGCGGGTCGAGCGCGTCCGGTCCCAGCTTCTCAGCGGCGACGAAATCGGCGGCGTCCTCGACCAAGCCGACGCGGCCGATCATCCGCTTGTTGGTGTAGGCGAGGCCGCCATCGCCGGCGAAATCGAGGCGCACCCGGGTGAAGGCCGGTTCTTCGCCGGAGGCGCGAACGAATTGAAGCCCGCCGGTCAGGCCGAAATGCAGGGTGAGCCAGCCGCCGCGATCGATCTTCGCCATCAGGTGCTTGCCGTGGCGGCGGGCGGCAACCAGCCTGGCGCCTTGCAGGCGCGCGGCGAAGGTCCGGGCGGACAGCTTGCCGAGGATGCGCGCGTCGCCCACCACCACGCGCTCGATCGGCTTGCCGAGGCCGTGCCGCGCGAGCACGCGCTTGAACCATTCGACATCGGGCAATTCGGGCATTGGAGGCCTTTCTCGTCGACGGTTCGAAGGCGCCGGCAAATCCGGCCGGATCCGCCTACGCCATGCTCATGCTGACCGGCCGGCGCTTCGCTCCCCAGGTGCCGGGCGAGGGCGCGAACACGCCGGCGCAGTCCGCGCCGCAATCCTCGCACCTGCCGTCGCCGGTCAGGCGCCAGGCCGTGATGTCGTACCCGTCGCGGCCGACCAGCAGCGCCCGGCACTGGTGGCAGTAGGTCGCCTGGCCGGCCGGATCGCGGACATTGCCGGTGAAGGCGTAGCGCACGCCGTTCTTCATCGCGATGGCGCGGGCGCGCGACAGCGTCGCCGCCGGAGTCCCCGGGATGTCCCGCATCCGCCAGTCCGGATGGAACGCCGTGAAATGCCACGGCACGTCGGGGCCAAGGTTCTCGACCACCCACTCGGTCATCCGTTCGAGCTCCGCCTCCGAGTCGTTGAGGCCGGGGATGAGCAGCGTGGTGATCTCGAGCCAGACCCGCGTCTCGCGCTTCACGTAGACCAGGGTATCGAGCACCGGCTGCAGATGGACGTAGCAGACCTTGCGATAGAACTCCTCGGTGAAGCCCTTCAGGTCGATGTTGGCGGCGTCCATGTGCCGGTAGAACTCGGCCCGCGGTTCGGGGCACACATAGCCCGCGGTGACTGCGATGCTCCTGATGCCGCGGGCGCGGCACGCGATCGCCGTGTCGACGGCGTATTCGTGGAAGATCGTCGGGTCGTTGTAGGTGAAGGCGACGCTCGGACAGCACAGCCGGGCCGCTGTGCGCGCGATGGCCTCGGGATCGGCGCGCTCGCCGAGGACGTCGTGCTCGCGCGCCTTGCTGATGTCCCAGTTCTGGCAGAACTTGCAGCCCAGGTTGCAGCCGCTGGTCCCGAACGAGAGCGCCGCCGTTCCCGGCAGGAAGTGATTCAGCCCCTTCTTCTCGACGGGATCGATGCAGAACCCGCTGGAGCGGCCATAGGTCGTCAGCACGATCCGGTCGCCCTCGCGCGCCCGCACGAAACAGAAGGCGCGCTGCCCCTCGTGCAACCGGCAGAAGCGCGGGCACAGGTCGCATTGGATGCGCCCGTCGTCCAGCTTGTGCCAGTACCGCGCCGGATGGGAGTCGAACAGCGTCGTCATGGCGTCGCTCCCCGTTGCCCGCCGGGCAGAACTCTAGCTGCGGCGCCGGGAACGAGGATTGATCCAGGTCAATGGTCGGCTCGGATATCTAGGCACACGCGCGAGAAGATGGGCAATTGCGAAGGCTGAGGCATCTGCACCGCCCAGCTTGCCGCGCTAGCGACGACAATCTAAAGCACGATTCTCGCAGAGTGAGCCGCCGAAGGCCCCGATCCGCCAGCTCCTCAACTGGAGCAGGCCGTCTGGAAGGTCCGATTGTGCAGCCGATCCATCAGATACTTGGTGACAAAATAGTCCATGTGGCTGCCACCGCCGTTCTTCATCATCGTGATCTGATCTGGCGACGTCCGGCCCTCGACTTTCCGCTGGCATAGTTCGAACAGGTCGCCCTTGATGTCTGTCGGCTTGATGACACCGCGCGCGAACGGCCCGAGGAATTCTCCCGAGCGTTGCGTCGTCTGCCGATGATCCACAAAGATGTTCGAGCGCCGCAGCACGTCGTCGTCGGCCTCGCGCATTTCGGGCGTGAAGGAACCGACAAGGTCAACATGAACGCCGGGCTTCAGCAAACGGCCCTTAATCAGCGGTTCGCCGGCCATGGTAGCGCTGGAAATGACATCGGCGCGGCTTACCGCGTCGTCGAGGTCGCGCGTCGCGGTCGCACGAATGCCTTCACGGCAGAGAATTTCCACCAGCCGATCAGCGTTCGCGGCCGTCCGATTCCAGACGACAACGTTCTCGATCGACGGGCGAACGCTGCGATGGGCACGAACGAGATATGGCGCCAGCAGTCCGGCCCCAACCATCAGGAAGTTGCGTGCGTCTTCCCGGGCCAGCAATCTGGCGCCGAGCGCCGAGTCGGCCGACGTCTTGCGGAAGATCATCGCCTCGCCGTCGATGATGGCCTCGGTTACGCCCGTCGTCCCATTGATGAAGACATAGAGGGAGTTAACGTTGGGGACGCCGTGGCGGGACCGGTTGCGCGGGAACGACATGACCATCTTGGCCAGTAGCCCTTCCTGCGGCTGCCATGCCGAAAGAAGGATAAAGATGTCCGGATCGCCATCAGGGTGTGGCTGCTGATGGATGTGCCGGTCCACCATCTTCGGCATGCCCCCGAGATGGGCCTGTCGGATCGCCTCGACGAGGCCGTCATACGCGAGCAGTTCGTGAACACGGGCCGCTTCGATCACTTGCACGGTCGTTCTCCTCCCCACTTGCCAATGGCCGGCGAATCAGGTTCGGCAGACGGCATAAAGATGCGGTTTCAACGCTGCATGATTGAGCGCGACGCCGAGACCCGGCTCGGTTGGGATCGGCATATGCCCGTCGCTTTGTCGTAATGTGGGCGGGCGATCGAGAACTGGCAGATAGGAGGGCTCTTTGTCGTAGTCGGGAAAATACTCGAGCACCATAAAGTTCGGGATGCAGGCGGCGAACTGGATCGTCACGGCCGTTGCCAGGTCGCTGCCATAGTTGTGGGGAGCGACCCGGATGTTGTGGACCTCAGCCATGGCAGCGATCGCCCGCGCCTCCATCAGCCCGCCCGTATTGCAGATATCGGGCTGGATGATGTCCACCGCTTCGCTTTGCAGCAGCCTTTGAAACTGCGGCCGGCCGTAGTACCGTTCGCCGGCGGCGACGGAGATCGGCGTGCTGCGCGTCACCTTGGCAAGCGCATCGACGGATGACGGATCGACCGGCTCCTCGACGAACAGCAGGTCGAGATGTTCGATCCGGCGACAGATCCGCAGGACCTGATCGCTGGTCAGTCCGCCGCCGAAATCCAGCATGATCTCGACTCCTGGCCCTACCGCCTCGCGCAAGGCAACGACGCGGTCGCAAACCAGGGAAATGTGGCACGATTCGACCATTCTGCGCGTCGGGTGACGGACCACGGTCACGGGATCGGCGAGGCCGAGCGGATAGAACTTGAGGCCGGTGTACCCGCGCGCGACCGTCGCCGCGCCGGCGCTGGCGATCTCGTCGGGCGTGTCGCAGCCCGCCCCCCAGCCGTTGGCGTAGACAGGGAGTTCTGGG
>CAZLBB010000019.1:0-58122 GCA_964557415.1 uncultured Rhodospirillaceae bacterium | reverse complement strand
CCATGTGCGGCGAACTCCCAGACGAGGAACCCGCCGAGCAGCGACACGGCCATCAGAGGTGCCACTCCCAGCCTCGCCCTCATGCCGCCTCCGCCAGGCCAGGGCGGAGAAGCCGCAGCAGGGGATCGAGCGCCGGAAGCTGCTCCAGCCGGTCCACCACGGCGGCAAGCTCGTCGGCCGGCCGCGCGCCGAGCACCGGGCCCGCCAGCGCCCGGAACTTCGCGCGCGTCAGCGCCGCGTCGGCCTGCGGCGGGAACTCGGAATCCAGCTTCACGCGCTTGCCGCTGTCCAGCGTCACGACGATGCGATGCGGCCACCGGCCGGGATACTCGCGGTCGAGCGCGGGATCGTGCCGCACGTGGACGCGCTCGGCCAGCCGGCGCACCTGGTCGTCGAGCTCGTCGAAGTCGCGCGGCAGGACGGGTTTGCCGAGCAGCACCATGGCCGCGGCGGCTTGCTGGCTCAGGATCGCCTCGGCGCGGTTGCGCGGCCGCGGCCGGTCCGAGACGTCGATCGACTGGCGGAACGTGGCGATTTCCACGGCCCTGACCTGGCGGTGGTCGAGCCGCGCCGCGCGCAGCGCGGCGACGGGCCCGTGCGTGAAGCGGCACGACGCGAAGGGCTTGAGCGATGTGTCGGCGAATTCCCAGCGCGAACCCAGGCCCTCGGTCAGCCGCTCGGCCGCGCCGCCGGCCATGACCCGCAGCAATCCCCACTGCCCGTCGAGGATTCCGCGCGGGCCGGCGAGTCCCGCCGACGCCATGTCAACGGCTGCGACGCCCAACTCGGCGCCGCGCGCGCCGTTGAGCGCGGTGTCGAACATCGACCCGTCCTGCTGGTACTGGCGGATCCCGATCGCCGCCTCGCCGGCCAGGCCGAACGCGCCGGTGGTCTGCGCTTCATCCAGGCCGCGTGCCCGCGCCGCCGCCGCCGCGGCGCCGAACGGCGAGCACGTGCCGGTGTTGTGGAAACCGGCGCCGTAGTGACCGGCACCGAGCGCCGCGGCCACGCGGGTCGCAGTCTCGTACCCGGCGACGATGGCCTCGAGCAGGCGGCGGCCCGACGCCTCGGCCGTCTCGCCGCCCGCCAGCGCGCCGGCGACCACCGCGGCGCCGGGATGCGCGGGTCCCGCCTCATGGGTGTCGTCGAAGATATGCAGTCGCGCATGCAGCGCGTTGAGGAACGCGGCCTTGGGTCCGGGCAGTCGCAGCGTCCGGCCGACCACGCCCGCTTCCGGGATGCCGCCCCAGTGCGCGACGACCGACGCCATCGCCTTGGCCTGCGGCTCGCCAAGGGCGGCGCACGCCACGCCGATCGTATCGAGCAGATGGTCCTTGGCCTTGGCGACGATCGCCGGCGGTATGTCCTCCAGCCGCAGCGAGGCGGCGAAGCCGGCCAGGATTCCGCTGGCCGAGGTCATGCGGCCGATCGCTCGGCGGCGCGCTCGACCGAGGCCGGCAAGGCCGCCATGAGATTTCCCTCGCGATCGATCGCGGCGGAAGCGCCGGGCCCGATCACCACGGTCGATTCCGGCTCCTCGATCACCGCGGGGCCGCGCAGCCGCTTTCCCGGCTGCAGCGCGAAGCGGTCGTAGACGGCACATTCGACATAGCGGCCCGCATCCGGAAAATAGACCGGGCGCGTGCCCTTGCGCGCGGCCCGGTTCTCGCCGTCGACCGGCGCGATGCGCGGTTTCGGCCGTGGCCCCCTCACGCTCACGCGCCAGCTCACCAGCTCGACCGGAGCGTCCGGGTTCAGGCGATGGTAGCGCCGGCGGTAGAGCGCGAGGAAATCGCCGCGCAGCCGCTGGAGCCCCGCTCGCGTCAGCGGCGCCGGGCCCGCCGGAACTGGCAGGGCATAGCTTTGCCCGGCAAAGCGCATGGCGGCCTCGCGTTCGACCGCACAGGCTTCGGCCCGCACGCCGGCGGCGCGCACCAGCTCGCCCGCCTGCGCGGCCAGCTCGGCCAATATGCCGTTGGCCCGGTCCGGATCGACCGCGTCGAGCGGCGCGACGTCGGCGCGCATGCATTCGAAGACGGGCGGCGCCGTGAGGAAGCCGAGCGCCGACATCACGCCCGCGCGCAACGGGTACAGCACCCGCCGGATGCCCAGGGCCGCCGCGACGTGCGCCGCATGCACCGGCCCCGCCCCGCCATATGCGAAGAGCACGTAGTCGCGCGGGTCCTTGCCGCGCTCGAGGCAATGCACCTTCGCGGCGCGCGCCATGTTGTCGTTGACGACCGCGTGGATGCCCCAGGCCGCGCGCGTCAGGCCGATCTTGAGCTTGTCGGCGACGTGCGCGCGCACCGCCTTTGCCGCGCGCTCGCGGTCGAGCCGCATCTTCCCGCCGAGGAAGAAATCGGCGTCGAGATAGCCCAGCAGCAGGTCGGCGTCCGTCACCGTCGGGCGCTCGCCGCCCAACCCGTAGCAGGCCGGGCCCGGGTCGGCGGCGGCGCTCTCGGGCCCGACGCGCAGCAGATTGAGCTCGTCGACCTCGGCGACCGAGCCGCCGCCGGCGCCGATCTCGATCATCTCGATGACCGGAACCTTGAGCGGCAGGCCGCTGCCCTTGGCGAAGCGGTGCACGCGCGCCACCTCGAACTGGTCGGCGCGCTCGGGCTGGCCGCCGTCGATGACGCAGATCTTGGCGGTCGTGCCGCCCATGTCGAACGCGATCAGGTCGTCCACGCCGGCTGCCCGCCCGAAGAAGGATGCCGCCAGCGCGCCGCCCGCGGGGCCCGACTCCACCAGCCGCACCGGATACCGCAACGCCGCCTCCCGCCCGATCGTGCCGGCATCCGATCCGATCAGCAATGGGTCGGCGGCGACGCCCGCCGAGCGGAGTCCGGCCGCCAGGCGGTCCAGATAGGATCTGACCACCGGCTGCACGTAGGCGTTGGCGACCGCCGTGCTGGCGCGTTCGTACTCGCGGATGTCCGGCATGACGTCGCTGGACAGCGACACCGCGAGGCGCGGCGCGATGCGGTCGAGCCGGGCAGCCACCGCGCGCTCGTGCGCGGGGTTGCGGAAGCTGTGCAGGAAGCAAACGGCGACGGCGGCCACGTCCTGGCGCTCGAGTTCGCCTGCGATTTCCGCCAGCTCGTCCAGCGCGACCGGCGTCACGACCGTGCCATCGGCGGCGATGCGCTCGGTCACTTCGAAGACGAGCCGGCGCGGCACGAGCGGCTCCGGCACCTGCAGGTCGATGTCGAAGATGTCGTAGCGGCTCTCGCGCGCCAGCTCCAGGAGGTCGCGGAAGCCGCGCGAGACGATCAGCGCCGTGCGCGCCCCGCGCCGCTCGATCAGCGCGTTGGTCGCGAGCGTCGTGCCGTGAACGACCTTCCCCACCGCCCCGCCGGGCACCTGGTGACGGGCCAGCAGCTCGCCGACGCCCAGCAGCACGCCCGCGGCCAGGTCGCGGTAGTTGGTCAGCACCTTGCCGGCGAGCAGCCGGCCGCTGCGGCGCTCGAGCAGCGCCAGGTCGGTGAAGGTGCCGCCGATGTCGATGCCGAGATCGAAGGCGGCGGCGGCGCGCGCGCGGCTGGCCCTATTCCGCGGCACGTCGCTGCCCCGGTTCCCGGGCGTAGTCGCGCCGCGCCGCCTCGCGGCTCACCAGCCCGTTGGCGATGTCGCGCGCCAGCGCATCGCGCTCGCGCTGCTCCGGCGGGCACATGCCGCCCGAGCCCGGCACTTCCAGCCGCAGGACGTCGCCGCGGTTCAGCAGCAGCGGCAGCTTGTCCGGCACCGGCGCGCCGTTGAGGAAAAGCCCGCCGGCGGCGCCCGGCAGGCCGCCGCGCAAGCCGCGCGGCGCGGTGGCGAGCTTGCCGTGCTCGGCGCGCACCGTGATCGGATGGTCCGAGACCGACTCGAGCTCGTAGACCTGGCCGCAGCCGCCGCGGAACCGCCCTGCCCCGCCGGAATCCGGCCGCAGCGCGCGCCGGCTGACGCGCACCGGCAGTCCCTGCTCCAGCACCTCGACCGGCATGTTCGAGGAGTTCGCGGGGAAGCTCATGCAGTGCAGGCCGTCGCGGCCGGCGCGCGCGCCCATGCCGCCCATCACGAACATGAGGTCCGAGAACGGCGCGCCGGCGCGGTCGCGGCCGGAGAGGTAGACCAGGAACTTGTTGCCCGATTCCGCCAGCATCGGCTGCGCCACGTGATCGGACAGCGCGTTGAGGATCGCGATCGGGATGTAGTGGCCGCTGCTCGGCTTCATCTTGACCGGCGCGGGGAAGCGGGGGTTGAGGAACGAGCCTTCGGGCGCCTCGACCGCGATCGGCGCGAAGGTGCCCTCGTTGTTGGGCAGGCCGGGCGCCGCCAGGCACTTCATCGTGTAGGTCGCCCACACGTTGGTGTAGACCCAGGTGCAGTTGATGCCGAGCGCGGACTGCGGCGAGCTGCCGGCGAAATCGATCTTCACCTTGCCGCCGCGCGCCTCGACCCTGGCGCGGATCAGCAGGGGCTTATCGAAACCGTCGACCGTCGTCTCGCCCAGGTAGACGCCGTCCGGGATCGTCCTGGCCAGGGCGGTCCGCATCGTGCGCGCCGAGCGCTCGCGGATCGTGGCGCCCAGGTCCTCGAGGTCGGCCAGGCCCTGGCGGTCGAGGAACTCGCCGAGCTTGCGCTCCATCACCGCGCAGCCGGCGGCCAGCGCCCGCACGTCGCCCGCGACCTGCCGCGGCACGCGCACATTGGCCTCGAGCATCGCGAACAGGGTGGCGTTCTCGCGGCCGCGCTCGAGGATCTTCAGCGGCGGAATGATCAGCCCTTCCTCGTACACCTCGCGCGGGGCGCCGGAGAGCGATCCGCCGATATCGGCCATGTGCGCCATGCATTCGGCGAAGGCGACCAGCCTGCCGCGGTGGAACAGCGGCGCCACGATCGCGATGTCGTTGAGGTGGCCCATGATCCACCAGGGATTGTTGGTGACCACCATGTCGCCCGGCCGGAAGCTTGCAGCCGGAAACCGCTTCAGCACCTCCTTGACCGCGATCGAGATGGTGCCGGTCTTGGACGCCACGCTGACGTCGGCCGCCAGCAGCCGGCCCCTGGTGTCGAGCAGAAGGGAGCCGAAGTCGCGCCCTTCCGTCACGACCTTCGACATCGAGGTGCGCACGATCGCGTAGGCGGCCTCGTCGACGACGAGAACCAGCCGGTTCCAGAGGATCTCCAGGTCGATGGGGTCGAAGACGCGGCGGCGCGCGCGCTTCATATCGGGACCTCGACGTCCAGCAGCGGCGCGTGCTGCTGCGCGCCGTAGACGTCGGTGTCGCCGACGTCGCCCGAGGCGACCAGCCGCGGCAGCGTGGCCTTGAACGCGTTGCCGGCCGGATACTCGGTGAACAGCACGTCCTCGGGCCGCACCTTGTAGAGCGTGGCGAACAGCGCCGGCCCCAGCACGCCGGTCCTGCGCACGCGCTCGAACAGCTTCGGGTCGTCGAACACGACGTCGATCGTGACCTCGAACGGGCCCGCGTTCTTGCTCTTGCACGCCTTGGCGATGTCGCGGATGCGCGCCACGGTCACACCGTCTCGTATTCGATCGGGAACGGCGCGCACGGATCGTCGATCGCGACGGTGTGGAAGACCGAGAAGCGGTAGGCGGGCGCCGTCTCGATGTCGGAGGGCGAATAGGGAAACGCCATGTTGCCCTCCTTGCACAGCCGGCCGGGGAAGTCGACGTGCAGCATCTGCACGCGCGCGATCGCCAGCACGGCGTTCGCCAGCTCCTGCGTCCCGGCGATCACCTCGACGACGAAGCCCAGCTCGTGCGACTGCGTCTTCGCCACCGGCTCCCAGGCCGACATGACGCCGTTGGCGCCGTAGGTGCGGATCACCAGCCTGTACTTGTCGGGAGCGACGCCGAACGCCTCGGCCTTGACCGCCACGTTCTCGCGCACGGAGGCGAGGAAGTCGTCGATGGTCGCGACCAGCATCGGGTCGCGCGTGCCGCAGATGGTGATGGCGCGGTAGCCGACCAGCTCGGCGCCTTCGAGCTTCACCGTGTAGGGCTGCTGCGTCCAGCGCATGCCGCTGACGCGCACGGCGCGCTCGTTCACCGCCTCGAACTTGCAGTCGGAGGTGTCGAGCATCCCGCCCGGCTCGATGTGGAAGCAGGGGCTCGCGTTCTCGTGCAGGCTGTGGTTCGCCACCGAGAACGGCGTGCAGAAGCGGATCGGGTTCATCGCCTCGAGCACGACGCCGCCGCGATCCACGCTCGTCAGCAGGCAGTCATGGCCCTTCGGCAGCGCGGCGGTGGCGCCGCATTCCAGCATCTTGCCGGCATACCACGACGGCGCCGGCGGCATCTGCGCGCGCGTGGCGCAGCCGGCCCACGGCGCGGGGTCGCTCGACCGGCCCGCCAGCACCACGTCGGCGCCCTCGTCCAGCGCGCGCTGGAACGGCTCGGGGCCCATCATGCCGACGATGCGCGTCGCGCGGTCGACCGTCTTCTCGTCGAGCAGGGCGACGTTGCGCAGCGCCTTGATCCGGCCCGCGCCGAGCTGCTTCTTCACCCAGCCCTTGTCCTGCTCGGAATGGATCAGCGCCAGGCGGAACTTGAGGCCGTCCTCCCTGGCGATCTCGCGCACGATGGCCGCGACCGCCTGGAGATGCGGCTCGCCGCCCGCGCCGCCGCAGCTGCCGATCACGAGCGGGATGCGCTGCTTGCGCGCGGCGCGCAGCATCAGGCGCAGATCGCGCTTCATCGCCATGCGCGAGTTCACGCACTTGCCGGAGCCGAGATAGTAGGGGCCGGGATCGGTCGAGCCGCCGTCGACGCCGATCATGTGCGGCTCGCGCGCCATGCCGGCGTCGAGCGAGGCCTCGGGGAAGCCGTACCCGAGCAGGCCGCTGGTCGACAGAAGCCGGTATTCCTGCATTGCGCATCCCTCCCGCGGGAGTCCGACCGGCTCCCTGTTCTTCGATGGTGGAGGAAAGGATGCCCGGCGCCGCGCGCCGAAGAATCCTGTTGTGCCTTCCCCCTCGTTGACGCTACCTGTATAGACAACCATACGTCAAGCGCGAATGCCCGTACCGACGACACCTTTATATTTCCGCATCCAGGAGACGCTGCGCAGCCAGATCGTCTCCGGCAAGCTGGCGGAAGGAACGCAGCTCCCGTCCGAGAGCGAGCTGGCCGAGGCCTATGGCACGACCCGCGGCACGGTGAGGCAGGCCCTGGCGCAGCTGACGTTCGAAGGGCTGATCGTGCGCCGCGTGGGATTGGGCACCTTCGTCGGCGGCCGCCCGCACGAGAGCCGGATCGAGGCGCAGCGCGTGCGCTCCTTCGAGGAGCAGATGGAGGACGCGGGTGCGCATGTCGACTTCCGCGTGCTCGATTTCGAGCGCGAGCAGGCGCCCGCCGCCATCGCCGAGAGCCTGGAGCTTGCGCCCGGATCGTTCGTCTATCGGCTGCGTCGGCTCCGCCTCATCCAGAACGAGATCATCGGCCTAGAGGACCGCTCGATGCCCGAGGCGATCGGCAGCGCCATTCCCGGCGTCGCGCTGGTCTCGCGCCCGGCGACGATCATGATCGAGGCCGCGATCGGCACGCCGCTCGGCGGCATCACGGTCTCGGTCGGCGCGGTTGCCGCCGAGGCCGAGGTCGCGCGCGATCTCGGCATCAGGCGCGGCAGCGCGGTCCTCGTGCGCAGCCACACGTTCTTCGATCAGGCGGGCAAGCCGGTGCTGGCGGGCGAGTCGATCTATCGCGGCGACAAGTACCGTTTCACCTACCGCTACGGCAAAGGGCGTCCGTGACCACCGACGCGGTCACGCTGGCGCTGATCGCGGAGACCCTGTCGTCGTTCGTGCGCGAGATGCGCACCGCCGTGATCCGCACCTCGTTCTCGCCGATGATCCACGAGGGGCACGACTTCTCCTGCGCCATCATGAACCCGGCGGGCGAGCTGGTCGCCGCGTCCGAGGTCGACCAGCCGACGCATCTGTCCGCCCTGCCCTGGTCGACGCGCGCCGTGCTGAGGCGCTACGGCGCCAGCCTCGCCGACGGCGACCTGTTCCTGTTCAACGACCCGTACAGCGGCGGGACGCACCTGAACGACGTGGCCGTCGTCAAGCCGATCTTCGTCGACGGGCGCGCGTTCGCGCTGGTCGGGGTCATGGCGCACTGGCAGGACGTCGGCGGCGCGGTGCCGGGCAGCCTGTCCGGCACGGCGACGGAGATCTTCCAGGAAGGCGTGCGGATTCCCGCGGTCCGGGTCGCCCGCGCCGGCGCGCGGCAGGAGGAAGTGCTCGACATCCTGTTCGCCAACGTGCGCGAGCCCGACGACCGGCGCGGCGACCTGGCGGCCATGGAGGGCGCCTGCGCGCTGGCCGAGGCGAAGCTCAAGGTGCTCGCCGCGCGCCGCGGCGCCGACAACCTGACCGCCGCGATGGACGCCCTGCTGGACCGGGCCGAGCGGCGCATGCGCGCGGCGATCCGCGATCTGCCCGACGGCGAGTATCGCTGCGAGACGCATCTCGACAACACCGGAGGCCTGCCGGAGCCGCTGACGCTGAAGCTGCGCCTGACCGTCGCGGCCGACCGGCTCGAAGCCGACTTCACCGGCTGCCCGCCGCAGGTTCCGGGGCCGACCAACCTCGGCCCCGCGCACGCGACCACGGCCGTCTTCACGATGACCAAGGCGTTCCTCGATCCGCGCGGCCCGATCAATGCCGGGGCGATGCGGCCGCTCGTCGTGGTCGTGCCGGAGGGCACCATGCTGAACGCCCGCCCGCCCGCCGCGTGCGGCGCCATCGGCGAGGTGCGCCGCGCGCTCGAGGGCCTGGTGATGGGCGCGCTGGGCCGGGCCGTGCCCGGGCGCGCGGTCGGCGACCTCAAGGGCGCATCGAACATCACCACGGTCGCCTGGCGCGGCCGCCCGCCCTTCGTCGAGTTTCCCGCGGGCGGCACCGGCGGCCGCGACGGCGCCGACGGCAACAGCGCAGTGCGGAACTTCGCCGAGGGCGATCTTTCCTCGATCCAGCCGGCCGAGGCAATCGAACTGCGCTGGCCTTTGCGCGTCGAGCGCTGCGCGCTGCGCGACGACTCCGGCGGCGCGGGCGCGTATCGCGGGGGCCTGGGACTCGAGCGCGAGATCCGCGTGCTTGCCCCCGGCGCGACCCTTTCCGTCCTCTCCGACAAGAACGTGATCCCGCCCTATGGCGTCAACGGCGGCCATTCGGGCGCGCCCAACCGCTTCGTGGTGCGCCGCGGCGGGCAGGAGATGATGCCCTCGGCGCTGCCGGGCAAGGTGTCGGCCTTCCCGCTCGAGCCGGGCGACGTCGTGGTGATGCAGAGCGCCGGCGGCGGCGGCTTCGGCGACCCGCTGGAACGCGATCCGGCGCAGGTCCGGCGCGACATCGCGTTCGGCTACGTCTCGCCGAAGGCGGCCCTCTGCGTCTATGGCGTCGACCCCGTGGACGACGAGGGGACGCCGGCGCTGCGCGCGCGGCTGGCCGATGCCCGGACCTGGCTCCGGGCCGTGCATGCGCCGACGCGCCCCGGCCGGCGTCGCGCCTTGCTGGCGCCGCGCACGGCGCGGCGGCTCGCGCTGGACGAGGGCACGCTGGTCGAGCTCGCGACGAAGGGCGCCTCGGTCCGGGCATGGGTCGAGCTGTCGTCCGAGGTCGCGGCCGATGCCGTCGGCCTCGACGAGGAAGGCCTGGCGCTGGTCGCCGACGGCGCGCGCGGGTCGGTGATGCTGCGCCGGATCGGGCGACCGCATGCCTGAGCAGCTCGTCGGCATCGACGTCGGCGGCACGTTCACCGACCTGGTGCTGCTGGGCGGCGACGGGCGCGTCACGCTCGGCAAGGTTCCCTCGACGCCCGCCGACCAGTCGACCGGGATCATGGACGGGCTTCGCGCTACCGTGCCGGACCTGCGCCGGCTGCGGCGCGTCGCGCACGGCACCACCGTCTCGACCAATGCCCTGCTGCAGGGCAAGGGCGGCCCGGTCGCCCTCGTCACCACCTCCGGATTCCGCGACACGCTCGAGATCGGCCGCACCCGCCGCATGGTGCCGAGCGTCTACGACCCGGGCTTCGTGCGCCCGCCGCCGCTGGTGCCGCGGCCGCTCCGCTTCGAGGTCGCGGAACGCCTGACCGGCGGCGGCGAGGTGCTGACGCCGCTGGACGAGGACGCGGTCGCCGATGCGGCCCGCGGGATCGACGGCAGCGCCCGCGCCGTCGCGGTGTGCTTCCTGCACAGCTGGGTCGATCCGCGCCACGAGCGGCGGGCGGCGGCGATCCTGCGCAGCCGCCTGCCCGGCACGCACGTCACGACCTCGGCCGAAGTGATCTCCGAGTTCCGCGAGTACGAGCGCTTCTCCACCGCGGTCATCAACGCCTTCCTGCTGCCGGTGATGGACCGCTATCTCGCCGGGCTCGACCGGGCGCTGGCCGAAGCCGGCTGCGGCGGCCGCCTCGTCACCATGAGTTCGGGCGGCGGAACGCTGGACATCGAAACGGTGCGCCGCCTGCCGGTGCGCACGATCCTGTCCGGGCCCGCCGGCGGCGTCGCCGGGGCGCTGTGGGTCGCGCGCGCGGCGGGGCTCGACCGCTTCATCACCTGCGACATGGGCGGCACCAGCACGGACGTGTGCCTGATCGAACGGGGCCGCCCGGCCCTCGTCAGCGAGACCGCGTTCGCCGGCTATCCGCTGAAGGGCCTGCAGTACGACATCAACACCGTGGGGGCCGGCGGCGGCAGCATCGCGCATGCCGAGGCCGACGGCATCCTCAAGGTCGGACCCGAGAGCGCGGGCGCCGATCCGGGACCCGCGGGATACGGCCGCGGCGGCACCGCGCCGACCGTCACCGACGCCAACCTG
Organism: uncultured Rhodospirillaceae bacterium; assembly: GCA_964557415.1. GTDB lineage: Bacteria > Pseudomonadota > Alphaproteobacteria > JAEULC01 > JAEULC01 > JAEULC01. The sequence goes on along the minus strand of CAZLBB010000019.1, from coordinate 47,289 downwards.
GTGCTCGGGCGGCTCGGCACCGGGCGGCGGCTCGGCGGCAGCATCGCGCCCGACCGGACGCTGGCGGAGCAGGCGGTCGCCCGCCTCGGCCGCCACCTGGAGATTGCGACCGACGCGCTTGCCGAGGGCATCCTGAACGTCGCCGTGGCGCGCATGGCCGGCGCCATCCGCGCGATCACGGTCGAGAAGGGCCGCGACCCCGCCGATTACGCCCTGCTGCCCTTCGGCGGCGCCGGGCCGATGCACGCGTGCGACCTGGCGGAGGAGCTCGGCGTGCGCGAGGTGCTCGTGCCGGTTTGCCCCGGCAATCTCTCCGCCCTCGGCCTGCTCGCGTCCGACCAGCGCCAGGAGCTGGTGAGCACCTGGGTGCGGCCGCTCGACGGGCTCGACGCCGACGAGATGGCGGCGCTCATGAAGGCACAGGAGGCGGCCGGCCGCGCGCTGCCGCTGCTGTCCGGCATGCCCGACGCGCGCATCCGCTTCGAGCACACGCTCGACATGCGCTACGCGCGCCAGGCGTTCGAGATCGCGGTGCCCCTGCCCGGGAGCGCGATCCGGCCGGCAGCGCTGCGCGGGCTCTTCCTCGACATCTACCGGCAGCTCTACGGCCACGCCGACCCCGCCGGCGCGATCGAGATCGTGAGCCTCAGGACGGTGGCGGTCGGCGTGACGGACAAGCCGGCACCGCGGAGATTGCCCGCCGGCGCGGGACGCGCGGCACAAGCCGGCCGGCGCCGCGTGCGGTTCCGTGGGGCGGCAGCCGACTGGGCGGTGCTCGACCGGACGCGGCTCGGCGCGGGCGACGCGTTCGCGGGTCCCGCCATCGTCGAGGAAGCCAATGCCACGACCGTGGTCCTGCCCGGCTGGTCGGGCGAGGTGGATGCGTGGGGCAACCTGCGCCTGGTCCGCCGGTAGGGGGAGGAAGACGCGATGGAAAACCTGGTCCGCCGCAAGCTGGCAAGCGGCGCCAACCTCGTCGGCATGATGCACTTCACCGGCTCGCCCATGCTGATCGAGGTGATGGCGAGCGCCGGCATGGACTTCGCCAACATCGACATGGAGCACAGCCCGATCGGCATCGAGCTGGCGGCGCACCTGATCCGCACCGCCGATGCCGCCGGCATCACGCCCTTCGTGCGCGTGCCCGCCGTCGATCCCGGCATCGTCAAGCAGGTCCTGAACCTGGGCGCGCGCGGGATCATCATTCCGCACGCGACCAAAGAGGACTGCGTCGCGGCCGTGCGCGCCGTCCGCTACGCGCCGGAAGGCGAGCGCGGCTCGTGCCCGGCGATCCGGGCGGCGCGCTACAGCCAGCCGGACTGGGCCGCCTGGACGCGCCACGCCAACAGCCAGGTCTCGGTGATCCCGCTGCTCGAGGAGAAGGCCGACATCGACGCGGCGGACGAGATCCTCGCGATCGACGGCGTCGACATCGTCTTCCTCGGGCCGTTCGACTATTCCGTGGCGCTGGGGATCCCGGGCGCCAATTTCGACCATCCGGTCATGGCGGCGGCGCTCGACCGGCTGGTGCAGTCGGCGCGCGCGCGCGGGAAACACGTCATGACCTCGGTCGGCGCGCGCATCGACACGGCCTATGCGCGCCAGATATTCGCGCGCGGCGTCAGGCTGATCAGCTACAGCGCCGACGCGCTGGTGTTCCTGGAGGCCTGCAGGCAGATCGCCGCCACGCGCGCCTGAGATGGCGGCACCGGCTGATACGCTCTCGCTGGCGGGCCGGCTCGGCCGGCTGCTGCTGCTGTTCCTGGCGCACGCGGTCGGGACCGCGAACATCACGGTCGTGATGGCGGCCGCTCCCGCCATCGAGCGCTCGCTCGGCCTCAACCACGCCGCGTTCGGCCTCGTGGTGGCGGCCTACTACGCCGCCATCCTCGCCTGCTCGATTCCGGCCGGATACCTGGCGGACCGCTTCGGCATCCGCCTCGCCCTCGTCATGGCCGGTGCGGCGACCGGTCTCGGCATGCTCGTGTTCGCGCATGCGCAGGGCAGCGGTCCGGCCATGCTCGGCCTGATGCTGTGCGGCACCGGCTATTCGCTGATCAACCCCGCGACCGCGCGCGGCGTGCTGGCATGGTTCCCGCAGCGCGGACGCGGCACCGCGATGGGCGCCAAGCAGACGGGCGTGCCGGCCGGCGGCCTCGCGGCGGCCGTGGCGGCGGCGGCGCTTGCCGACTGGCGGCATCTGGCGCTGGCCGTGGCGCTTCTCACCCTGGCAGCGGCGGCCGGCTGCGCCTGCCTGCGGCTGGAGGAGCCCCGGGTCGGCGCGCGGGCGCGGGCGGGCGACATCCGCGAGGTGCTGCGCCTGCCGCCGGTGGTCGTCTTCAACTTCGCCGCGGCGCTCTATGCCGCGGCGCAGGGCGCGACGCTCGCCTATCTCGTGCTTTACGCGCGCGAGGTCCTGGGCGCCGGCGCCGGCCTCGCCAGCCTGTGCCTCGGCATCGTCCACGTCGCCTCGGCGGCCGGCCGGGTCGGCTGGGGCGTCGTCAGCGATGCCATGACACGCAACGGAAGGCTGTTCGGGCTGCTCGCCTGCGGCGTCGCCGCGGCGTTGGGCATCGTCTCGCTGGTCCTCGCCCCCTGGCTCGGCGGGCTGGCCGCGTTGCCCGTCGTCGCGGGGCTGCTGGGCCTGACGGTCGCCGGCTATGCGGGCTTGAGCCAGATCGCGGCGGCGGAGGCGGTCGAGCCCAAGCTCGCGGGCGCGGCGATCGGCTACAACATGCTGCTGACCAACGGCGGCATGATGCTGGGCCCGCTCGTCTTCGGCGCCGGCGTGGAGTTCGTCGGCTACGGCCCGTCCTGGCTCTGCCTTGCCGCCGCCGTGCTGGTCGGAGCGGGGCTTTTCCATCTCTCCTTCGCCACGGCACGCGCAGCCCATGAAGGAGCGCGAAAGCCACGGGCATGATGCCGAGGAACATGATCGACACGCCGGCCGGACGCCGGCGGGCGGCCGTTCCAGGACTTTTCAGCCCAGCTCCTTCAGCGCCTGTTCGACGTATTTCGGTTCCACGACGTCCTCGACCTTGGCCGTGCCGCGAACCGCGTCGGCGGCGACATAGGCCGGCAGCAGTCCTTGCGCTTCCTGGAGGGTGAACTTCATGTCCCGCGGCCAGGCCTTGATGTCGTTGCGGATCCGCTCCCAGCTCGGCCGTACGGTCTCGGCCGTGGCGGTCTTGGCGTCCTTGAGCGAAGCATGCTTGCGGTACATTTCGAGGAACCAGTCGAAGTCGTCGTTCGCCTTGCGCAACGCGATGATGTTGGCCTTCAGCAGGTCGACCAGCGCGCGCTGGTTCTGCGCCTTGCCGAGCCAGTCGGTGCGCACGACCCAAACCTCGTGCCACCAGGCGGGGAACTCGCTCCAAGGCTCGATCAACGCCTTGAACCTGCCCTTTGCGGCGATCGACGCGAACTGGTCGAAGTGCATGTAGGTCGCGTCGATGCGGCCGGCCAGCAGTGCGTTCATGCGCGAGCCCGAGCCGGGCATCTCGACGTTGCTCGCCTTGTTGGCGTCGATGCCGCGCTTGCGCAGCGGCTCGAACAGCATGATCTGGCTGACCTCGCCGCGCGTGCCGACCGAGACGCGGACCGCGGGGCTGACGAGATCCTCGAAGGACTTGATCTTGTCGGTGTTCACCACGAGCACGTGCGTGGTCTTGTCGTACATCTTGCCGACGACCTTGAGCTTCGCGCCGGCTTCGACCGCGCTCAAGACGGTCGGCAGGTCGGCCGTGCCGATGTCCGCCGTGCCGCCGATCATCGTCTGGGTGATGACCCGCACCTGGTCGAGCCGCGCGATCCTGGGCGGCGCATAACCGAAGGTCGCCGGCATGATGTCCGAGATCGCCGCATTGGCCGGCACCTGGATACCGAGCACGAATCCGAGCAGCTGGATTTCAAGCGCCCGCTTTTCCTGCGCATCGACGTCGCGCCGCGCCAGGACCGCGGGCAGGCCGCAGGAGAGCGCAAGCGCCAGGGTGAACGCGCGTCGCCGCATGAGATCCTCCCGTTTGCCTGTTCTGGTTCGCAAGCGGCCCGGCCGCTTGCCTTGGCCGCGGCAATGAGGCTACCTGTATAGACAACCATACGTCAAAGCCGATGCCTCGCCCTCGTTCGCACACCGCATGCCCGACCGTCGGCCCCGCGCCCGAGCGGGGGCTGCCGTCGCTTGCCGGGTTCGCGGCGCGGATCGAGGCGCGCTCGCTGCCGCCGCGCATCGTCGAGAAGGGCAAGGCGTGCCTGCTCTACGCCATGGCCGTCGGCGTCGCCTCGATGCGCGCCGCGCAGGCCGCGATCGCGGCGCTCGATGGAGCGGCGGCGGGGAGGGCCACCCGCTTCTTCGACGGCCGCCGCGCCGCGCCGGCCGCGGCCGCCTTTGCCAACGGCACGCTGTTCCACGCGCGCGTCCAGGACGACGCCCATGCGGCGGGCCATGTCGGCGTGGTCGTGGTCCCGGCCGCGCTGGCGATGGCCGAGGCCTGCGAGGCGGACGGCGCCACGCTGCTGGCGGCGATCGTTGCCGGCTACGAGGTCGCCCTGCGGATCGGACGCGATCACGTGGCCGATGCCAGCACGCGCGGCTTCCGCTCCACGCCGATCTATGGCGTCTTCGGCGCCGCTGCGGCCGCCGGCCGGCTCCTCGGCCTCGACGAGGCGCGCATGACGCACGCGCTGTCGCTCGCGGCCAACTGCGCTGCAGGCCTGCGCGAGTTCTCCGAAGCGGGCAGCGAGGATTTTCCCTACCAGGCCGGATTCGCCGCGAGCAACGGCATCACCGCAGCCCAGCTCGCCGCCGCCGGCGCGACGTCGTCGGCCAGCGCCTTGGACGGAAAGGCCGGCTTCTTCCGGGCCTACGGGGAAGCGGCCGGGCGCTATGCCGCGCGCCTGGCGCGCAATCTCGGCGGAGCCTTCGAGATCGAGGCGGTGACCTACAAGCCCTACCCGATCTGCCAGTTCCATCGCGGCGTCGTGCGGGGCTCGGCCGCGCTCCGCGCGCGCGCCGGCGGGAAACGGCTCGAGGCGCTGACGATCCGCATGCACCCGTTCGAGGCGGACTTCTACGGCGTGCGCTTCAAGGGCCCGTTCGCGAGCTTTCCGCAGACCTTCATGAGCGCGCCGTTCTGCGCGGCGCTCGGCTGGGCGCGCGGCGCCGCGACCTACGCCGGGCTGACGGATTTCCGCGCCGCGGACGTGCTGGGCCTGGTGGCGCGCGTCAAGGTCGTCGCGGACGACGGCCGCGCGCGCTACGCGCCGCTGCTGCAGGCGCGGCTAGCCGGCGGCCGTCGCCTGCAATGGGAAGAGCGGGAGCGCGCGAACGCCTACCTTCTCGACTGGACCTCGGCACGCGACATGACGGGCGCGCTCATCGACGAAGCCGGCCTCGCGTCGGGCCACGCGAAGCGGCTGATCGACGCCGCGGCCAATGTCGAAGGCGCGGCCGGCGTCACGGCCGTCGTGCGCGCGATGCGCGCGGCCTGCCGCGCCGCCGCGACGACCCGGACGCGCGGCTGACCCCGCGTGCAGCGGGCCGCTTGCCGCTCGAGCGGCGCCGGTCCGCGTTGCGGCGATGGATCGGGGGAGGATCGCATGCGGGAAGCGGATCTGACCCATACCGACCCCGTCTCGGGCGCTGATGCGGCGACACTTTCCCAACGAGACTTTCGCGTCGGGCCCGCAGAAATTCCGGTTCACCCGGTTGCTGGAATGCGCGACCGCGGAAAGCCCTGCCGGTGGCGGTTCGGAAGCGCGCGCCCGCTGGAGGGAGAGGAACTCGTTTCCGACCTTCTCCTGCTGCAAGCGCACTACGGGGTTGTCGAAGCCGGTCTGCCCGGACGATATGGGTTTTCATCGTCGATCCGCGTCGTTTCCGATTGCCGTGCCGCCGCACCGCAACGCGTCCGCCAGTTCAGCGTCCGAAAGCCGGTCGAGCCTCGCGCCCCGACTCGGCGCTCAGCCCCCTGCCGATCGGGTTCGAAGGTACGTCCGCCGGCGCTCTGTCGCCGCCTCGTCCAGCGACAGGTCGCTTGCGTGGAAGACGACCCCATAGGTCTCGCGCGCGGCCGCCTCGGTGATCTTGCCGTTCGCGAGGTCGGCCAGGACATGCCGAGGGTCGCGATCCAGGGGCGGCCCGTAGCCGCCGCCGCCGGCCGTTTCGAGAATCATCACATCGCCGGCGCTGATCCCGAGGTTCGTTGCCTTCGAAGGCAGCGGTTCAAGGCGGCCGTCGGCCCTTTTCAGCGCGTGCCTTGCCGGTCGTCCATCCAGACCGCCGAGCACGCCTGCCGCGCCGAACCTTGTCGCATCGGATCGATTGGTGAAGAAGCCCGACCCTTCGAGATACTTGATGTGCTTGCACAGCCCGAGGCCGCCCCGTTGCTTGCCGGCCCCGCCGCTGTCCGGAATGAACGCGTAGGTTTCGACAAGCAGGGGGTAGCTCATCTCGATCGCTTCGACGGGGTTGTCGTAGCAATTGGCCATCAGCCCGAACGTGGCATCGAGTCCGTCGCAACGGGACGTGCCGCCCCAGCCGCCGCCGTGATACTCGAAGAGAACGAAGGTGCCGCCCGAGCCCGGCTTGCGCCCGGAGGTCGAGAACGAGGTCAGGTGCCCGTGCCCGTTCGCGACCGCTTCGCTGCCGCGGGCGCCGTTGAACGCCTGCACGATCGTGGTGGCTATCCGCTCGAGCGTGTGGAAGCGCCCGCTGAGCGGTGCCGGCCGCTCCGGGCTGACCACGGAGCGCTCCGGCAGCAGGATCTCGACGGGACGGTAGCAGCCTTCGTTCTGCAGTATCGCCGGATCCACCATGTAGCGCACGGCGCAGTAGCATGCGGCCTGCACGGACGAGAGCGAGCAGTTGAAGGGCCCTTTCAGCTGCGGGCTCGATCCGGCGAAGTCGATCGTGACCGCCCCGTCCTCGAGCGTGACGGCGACCTCGATGCGGACCATGTCCTCGCTCAGCCCGTCGCCGTCCATGAAGCCGGTGGCGCGGTAGGTGCCGTTCGGATAGCGCGCCAGGTCCCGCCGCATCATCGCTTCCGAGTGGTCGAGCAGATCGGCCACGATCCGGGCGAGCCTGGCGGGGCCGTATTTCTCGCACAGTTCGATGTAGCGTTGCTCGCCGACGGATGTCGCCGCGATCTCGGCGCGGATGTCCCCCATGGTTTCCTCGGGCACGCGGATGTTGGCCTCGATCATCTGGAGGACCTCCTCCACCAGACGGCCCTCGCGGTAGAGCTTCAGGGGCGGGATGATCAGCCCCTCCTCGAACACGTCGCGCGCGTCGGTGGCCACGCTCCCGGGCGACCGGCCGCCGACGTCGATCTGATGGCCGAGCGCGCCCGCCAGGGCCACTTGCCGGCCTTCGAAGAAGATGGCGCGAAAGATCATGATGTCGGGGTGGTGCGTGCCGCCGCGATAGGGATGGTTCAGGATGACGATGTCGCCCGGCTTCATTTCGAAATTCCTGGCGACCCAGCGTGCGGCGAAGGACAGCGTGCCCTGGTGCGACGGCACATGATCGGCCTGGGCGATCAGCTGGCCGTTCGGGTCGAACAGCGCCGTCGTGCAATCCATCTGCTCGCGCAGCACCACGGAATAGGCGGTCCGCATCAAGGTCGTGCCCATCTCGCGCACGGTGGACACGAGATGGTTGCCGACGACCTCCAGGGTGACAGGGTCGAAACTCGCCATCGTCGCGCCCCTCAGGCCACCTGCCGCCGGACCCGCGCGGCCGCGGGCACGGCGACGAAGATGTTGCCGATGCGATCGAGGCTGAGCTCGTGCCCCGTTCTCAGCACGAACGAGGAGCCGCCGTCATCGACGATGGCCGGCCCCGAAACGTGGTCGCCGAAGGCCAGGCCGGCGCGCTCGAACACCGGGCACGCGACCCAGCCCGCCGCGCGGTCCAGCAGGATCCTGCGATGGGCGCGGGGCTGCGGCGCGCCGCGATCGCGGGCCGGTATCGGCGCCAGGACGGCCTTCTCGACCACGCTGACGGCGCCGACCCGGTAGCTGACGATCTCCACCGGCTCGCCCTCGGAGCATTGTCCGTACAGCCGCTTGTGCTCGGCGTGAAATGCCGTTCGAAGTGCGGCAGGCTCGAACGCCCGGTCCCCGGTGCCCGCATCGCGCAGGGCGATGTTGATCTCGTAGGCCTGGCCGACATAGCGCATGTCGCAGGACAGCGAGAATTGAAAGCTGGCCGGCGCCAGGCCCTCCCGCGCGAGGCTCGCGGCGACCCTCGCCTTGAGGTCGCGAAAGGCGTCGCCCACGCCCCGGGAATCAAGCGCGTCGAGCCGCGCGATCCGCGTGAGGACGACGTCCTGGCGGATGTCGGTCAGCAGCATGCCGAGCGCGGAGAGGACGCTGGGATGGCGCGGCAGGAGGATCGCGCTCATGCCGACTTCTTCCGCGACCATGCCGGCGTAGATGCCGCCGGCGCCGCCGAAAGGCAGGAGGGCGAACTCGCGCGGATCCTTGCCGGCCTCGACCGAGACCTTCCTGATGCCGGCAACGATCGTGGCGACCTGGACGTCGAGGATCGCCAGCGCGGCCGCGTCGGGGTCGAGGCCGAGGGGCGCGGCGACCTTTTCCGATACCGCCGTCCGCGCCGCGCCCAGGTCGAGCCTGACCTCGCCGCCGACGAAGTAGTCCGGGTCGATGTAACCGAGGGCAACGGCCGCGTCGGTCGCGGTCGGCTCGATGCCGCCTTGGCCGTAGCAGGCCGGTCCGGGGCTGGCGCCCGCGCTCTGGGGGCCAACCTTCAACATCCCGAGCACCGGCCGCGCGATGCTGCCGCCGCCGGCCCCGATCGTGTGGACGCCGACCTGCGGCACCTTCACCGGGTACCCCCCGATCCCCCCGTCGGAGCTGAGGCGCACCTCGCCGTTTTCGACCAACGCGATGTCGGTGCTGGTGCCGCCCACATCGAATCCAAGGACGTTCCTGACGTTCGAGTACCCGGCGACCGCCGCGGCTCCCACCACGCCGCCCGCCGGCCCCGAGAGCAGCGTGTTCACGGCGTGCGAGCGGGCGCGCTCGAGCGACATGACCCCGCCATTCGATTGCATGATGCCAAACGTCCCTTTGAAGCCTTCCGTCCGCAGCACCTCGGCAAGGCGGCGCAGGAGGGCCTCGATCTTCGGGGCGGTATAGGCGTTCATGACCGTGGTGGCGGTCCGCTCGTACTCCCGGAATTCCGGCGAGAGATCGGACGAGATCGTGACATGAAGGTCCGGCAGGGCGTCCTTGATCGCGATGCCGAGGGCGCGCTCGTGCTCGGGGCGCAGGAACGAGAACAGCAGGCATACGCCGACCGCGTCCACCCCGAGCGAGCGAACGGCAGCCACGCAGCGCCCGATCTCCTCCCGCGTCAGCGGAGTCAGGACCTTGCCGGAAGCCAGGACCCGTTCGTCGACCTCGATGCGGTGGCGCCGCTCGGCGAGCGCCGGCGGCTTCTCGAGATAGAGGTCGAACAGGCGCCTTCGCCATTGCCGCTGGATCTCGAGTACGTCGCGCATGCCGCGGGTCGTCAGCAGCGCGACGGTCGCGCCCTTTCTTTCCAGAACGGCATTGGTGGCGACGGTCGTGCCGAAGATGAGCCGCTCGATGCTGGCCGGAGCGACGGCGAACTCCTCGCGCAGGCGACGCAGGCCCGACTGCACGGCCGTCGCCGGGTCGCTCGGCACCGATCGCACCTTGAAGGTCGCGAGATTGCGCGTCCGTGTATCGAACAGCGCGAAATCCGTGAACGTGCCGCCCGTGTCCACGCCGAGATAGAACATCAGTGGTCCCGCACCGGCAATGCCGACATCGTGTGATCGAGGCTTCGCGTCACGGGCGATAAGCCGGCATCCGATTGATGGTCAGCCCGAAGCGATCGATCTTGGGGCAAATGCTCTTCAACTGGCAAGAACGATTCCCCGCCGCGAGAACTGCGCCGCTCCGATCGCAGCGACGCCGGCACGACCGGTGCCTGGGTGGTCGACCTCATGTCGATCGAGTCCTTGTCCGAATCGAAAATCCCATCCCGTCGGGTTGGGACAGAATTCGGCTGGCGGCCGCCGCGATGATCGCGCTGATCCGCTTCGCGTCCGCGCTTGTCGCGTCGCGACTCAAATCCAGGGCGCGGCTCGAGGCGGAGAACGCCAGCCAGCGCTGGCCGTGCCTCGGCCATCGCTGTGTCGGGCCAGTCACCCACAGCTCCCACACCGTTGCGCGGGACACGACCGGTCGGACTGCCGGCGTGTCAGTTGAAATGACGGTGCTGTTCGCTATAAACGCCCCGGCCGCTTGATTCTGGAGGAGACGCAGCATGGACCGATTCACGGGCAGTTGCCGTTGCGGCAACGTCCGAATTGTGGCGTCGGGACGCCCATACCGGGTCGGAATTTGTCACTGTCTCGACTGCCGCAAGCATCACGGCGCCCTTTTTCACGCTTCCGCGGTGTTCCCTCAGGATGCGGTGACGATCCACGGCGAAACGCGCGGCTATGCCGGGCGGTTCTTCTGCCCCCGCTGCGGCTCGCCCGTTTTCTCACGCAGCGCGGACGAAATCGAAGTGAACCTGGGATCCCTGGATGCCCCTGACCAGCTGAGGCCGACCTACGAACTCTGGATCGTCCGTCGCGAATCCTGGTTGCCGCCGTTTCCGGTCACGAGACGATACGACCGCGATCGTGACGCCGCGAGCCGCTTCGAGGAGTAGGTCGCACGAAGGGTGCGAAAGCCGAGGTTTTCCCGTGTGCAGGTCGTGGCTCCGGTCACAGCCGGCAAATGAGGCGGAGCTGCAATCGATTCCCGGGATCCACGGTGCCGAGCGACCGCTGCCGGAATGTCGCAGACCGCAAGCCGTGCGCTCAGATCCCGCACATCGCGCAGGGTTGCATCGCGATTTTTCCCGATGCGCAGGTCAACGGCCCGGGTGAGGCGGCTCTTCTCGTTGAAGGTCGCGATGTTCCGGCGCATCGTTGAATTGGCGGAGAGAGCGGCGATCGCCACGAACGGATCCTCGACTGTCGCGGCGCAGATCTGCGCCTTGCCTTTGCAGCACGGCGGTCGGCGCGCTTGGCGCGGAACCCGAAGACCGTGCCCGCGAACGGATCGGCGCCTGGATGAGACTTTGCCAGCGCGGCCAAGCCATCCATGCCCTTGCGGACGTCGCCCGGCTCGGTGGCGATCGGGACCTGCAGCCCGCTCGGGACCGCGGTCATGCCCTGGGTGCGGCCGGCACCGCCCGCGGCGCCGTCGACGTTCTGGCGCTGGGCGCGCTGCGCGCGCTGCGCGAGCGCGGCTTCCAGGTGCCGGGTGACATATCGATCGCCAGTTTCGACGACGACAGCTTCGCCGAGTTCCTGACCCCGCCGCTGACGACGGTACGCAAGCCGCGCTACGAGATGGGTCGCGCGGCGGGACGGCTTCTCCTCAAGCGCATCGAAGGCGGCAAGGCCTCGGCCTCGACCACCGAGACGCTGCGCACGAAGCTGATCATCCGGGCCTCGGCCGTTCCGCCGCGCCCGGGCGCGGCCGGTCCGGGGCCGCAGCCCCGCGCATCATTTCGCGGCGCGCGGCAGCCACATCACCAGATCGGGGAATACGCAGACCACGGCGATCATCGCGAGCATCGCGAAGACGAACGGCGCGGTGCCGACGATGACGTCGCTTATCTGGCCGCGGCCGCGCACGCCCTGCACGACGAAGAGGTTGATGCCGACCGGCGGCGTGATCATCGCCATCTCCATCAGGATGACGACGAGAATGCCGAACCACACCGGATCGTAGCCCGCCTTGATCATCAGCGGCGCGGTGATCGGCACGGTCGCCACCATCATCGACAGCGTCTCCATGAAGCAGCCGAGGATCAGGTAGAAGACGATCACAGCCAGCAGCAGCTCGATCGGAGACAGGTTCATCGCGGTGATGAAATTGGTGATTGCCGCCGTCAGCCCGATCGCGTTGATCACCACATTCAGGAAATAAGCGCCGAGAATGATCAGCATGACCGCCGCCGTGATCCGGACGGTCCCTTCAAGCGCATCGCGCAGCATCCTGAGGGAAAGGCGGCGCTTCCAGCCCGCCAGCGCCAGGGCGCCCAGGATGCCGAGAGCCGCCGACTCGGTGGCCGTGGCCAGGCCGGCATAGATGGAGCCAATGACGATCGCGAAGATGATCAGCGGCGGCACGAGATCGGGCAGGCTCGCGATGCGCTGCCGCCAGCTCGTCCGCACCTTCTCGCCGCCCCATTCCGGACGCCACCAGCATGCGACCAGAACGGTCAGGCCGAACAGCGCGCCAAGCGTGATGCCAGGCAGGAATCCGGCCAGGTAGAGCTGGGGGATCGACGTTTCGGTCATCACCCCGTACACGATCATGTTGATCGAGGGCGGGATCAGGATGCCGAGCGTGCCGCCGGCGGCGAGCGTCCCGAGGAACAGCCGCTCGTTGTACCGGTGCTTCTTGACCTCGTCGAGCGCGACGGTACCGATCGTCACGGCCGTGGCGACGCTGGATCCGGAGATGGCGGCGAACATCGAGCAGGCGGCGACGTTCGAATGCATCAGCCCGCCGGGCAGCCACGAAACCCATTGCACCAGCGCGTTGTACATGCGCTCGGCGATACCCGAGCGCAGCACGATCTCGCCGAGCATGATGTAGAACGGCACCGCGACCAGGATGAAGGAATTCGAACTCGACCAGGTGAGCTCGCCCAGCATCACCGTCAATGGCAGGGGCGAGTACATCTCGTTGAGGATCAGCCCGAGCAGGCCGAGCGCCACCCCGACGGGAATCGAGGCGGCAAGCAGCAGCAGCAGCAGCGAGATGGCCGAGCCGATCATGGCGAACCACGCTTGTCTGCTCCACCGGGAGCGGCCTGATCGACTTCCTCCTTGATCTCCTCCTGGACCGCCTTGGCGCCGATGAGGCGGGCAAGCGCCGCGGCATCCTTGCGCGCCCAGGCGATCAGCGCCTCGACGAGCAGAAGCAGGAGCACAAGCATCAGGAACGCCAACCCGACAACCCAGAACGCCTGCGGGATGACCAGCGGGACCGCCAGGGCGGAAATCGAACGCGTGCCCGATGCCACCGACTGGATCAGCACGCCGAGCGCATACCAGGACACCAGACCCGCGAACACGATAAAGCCGACCAGGCTCAACAGATCGAGCATGGCCCGCAGCCAGGACGGGCACCGCTCGTAGAGCGAGTCGATGCGGATATGCGCGCGGTTGAGCGCCGCGAAGCTCAGGCCCCATGCCGTGGCGATCGCCAGGGCATAGCCCGAAAGCTCGTCCGCGCCGCCGATCGTGCGCGAGAAGCCGGCGCGGAGAATGATGTCGAATCCGATGAGGACCGCCGCCATCAGCAACAGGATGCCGCCGGCCAGCGCCCCAAACCGGGAAATGGCGGACGCCAGCCGGTGTGCCGCGGCCATCATGACTGTCCCTGCGCGGGCCGGGCCGGCCGGAGGACCGGCCCGGTCTGGGCCGTTACTTCGCCTGGGCGACCAGCCCGAGGGCCTTGCCCACGGTGTCGTTCCACTCCTTCACGCAGGCGCCGCCGCACCGCTTGGCCCAGTTGCCGAGCACCGCCCCCTCGACCAGACGCTTGTACTCGGCCATGTCCTCCTGCCGGACGGCGGCGATGGTCAGCTTGGCCGGCTTGCCGAATTTGCAGGGCTGCTTGCCGGTATTGCAGTTCTCGGCGTCCATGGCGGCCTCGGCCATGGTCTTCCATACCTTGTCCTCGAACTTCGCGAACTGGTCGACGAAGAATTCCTGCACCTTCGGATCGAAGCGTTTCCAGGAATTGAGATTGACCGCGGTGAAGCGGATGGCCCAGCCCAGCGCCACCGGATATTGATGGGTCGTGACCTCGCCCCAGCCGCCGGTATTGCCGCTGAGCGTGCCGGTAACGCCGCAATCGATGACGCCGCGCTGCAGCGAAGGCACCACCTCGGGAAACGCCATGCTGACACCCGTCGCGCCGATGCCGTCGAGGAAGTCCACCATCGTCTTGTTGAAGACGCGCACCTTCTTGCCCTTCAGGTCCGCCAGCGCCACGACCGGCATGCGGCACCAGAAGACCTGCTGCTGCGCCACACCGATATAGAGCAGCTTCGCGTTCCAGTTCTCCTGCAGCAGCCGGTCGAGCACGGGGCGATAGGCCGCACAGGCCGCGCGCGCCTTGTCGATGCTGAGCGTAAGTCCGGCCAGGTCGCAGCCTTCGAAGCGCGGGTCATCGGCCGCCAGCCGGCTGAAATCGGTGGTGCCGAAATCCATTCCGCCCAGCTTCATCAGCCGCAGCACCGCCGCATTGTCGAGGCCGAGCTGGTCGAACGGCAGCACGTCGCCGGTCACCATCCCGCCAGAGGCCTGGGGAATGGTCTCCTTCCACAACGGCTGTTCCAGCAGCGAACCGTTGATGATCGAGGTCGTCTCGCCGACGCCTTTGATATGGGTCTTCGCAAGCTGAGCCATCGCCGGCCCGCCGGCCAGGACTCCGATCGCGAGAATGCCGAACGCCGCAATTGACTTTTGCAACATGTTTCCCCCTGTTCTGATGCGCCGGAATCAGCGCATCGATCCTCGATCCAGCACGCGCCAGACCGCCTCGATGCGACCGCGGCGCACGCCGTACATCGTGTCGTGCAGATGGACGGTGGTATCGGAGTAGCCGACCACGAAATCCAGGTGATCGCCCACTTTCAGCGTGGTGTTGGGCGACTCCAGCTCGATGGTCGAATGCTCGGCCGAAAGGCGCACCAGCTTGACGCCTTCGAGCCCCAGCGGCAGCGGCAGGGCGACGTCGCCGCTCATCGCCTTCTTGCCGGCGTCACAGACGATCCGGTGCGGATACGGCCGGCTGATCACCGTGGCCATGACGTGCAGCGCATAAGGGTGGTCGACCCCGAAATGCGTCCGATAGTGTACATCGCCGAAGATGCCGCCGCCGGCCTGGATTTCCGTGACGCCGGGCTGCGCCGCGCTCAGCCAGTAGGTGCCGGTACCGCCGCAACTCACGATCGGCGACCCGAGCCCGGCGGCCCGGCAGGCCTCGGCACTGCGCGCGAGGTCCGCGACGGCGGCCTTCACGGCAGCCGCCTTGGCGACGGGATCGGTCATCGGCGCGGCATGGCCTTCCCAGCCCATCACGCCGGAAAAGACGAGCCCTTCCTCGGCGGCGATGAATCGCGCCAGCTCGACCACGGCCGGACCCGGATCGGCACCGGCCCGCCGGATGCCGATCTGGGTCTCGATCACGACGCGCTGGCGCAGCCCCGCCTGCCGGGCAGCCTGCGCCAGCGCCCTGATGTTGCTGCGATCGTCGACCGAGACGATGACATCCGCGCGCCGGCGCAGCGCCATCAGCCGCGCGATCTTGCGCGGCCCGACGATCTGGTTGGCGATCAGGATGTCGCGCAATCCCGCTTCCGCCATCGCCTCGGCCTCGCCCAGCTTGGCGCAGGTGATGCCGGACGCGCCGGCCTGGATCAGCTTGCGCGCGATCTCCGGCACCTTGATGCCCTTGGTATGCGGCCGCCAGGCGATCCCGTTCTCGCGGCAGCATCGCGCCATGCGCGCGATATTCGCTTCCATCACGTCGAGATCGACCTGCAGCGCGGGCGTATCGCATTCATGCCGGTCCGCGCCGACCGCCGCTTCGCCAGAAATGACCGGAGACCGCTCGTCGTCCATGCTACAGCTCGATCAAGATGTTGCCCCGCCGATCCAGCGCCGCCCGCGCCGCGGGCGGCACGACGCAGGTCGCATCGTATTCCTCCACGATCAGCGGCCCGGCCCGGAGATCCTTGCCGAGGTCGCTGCGGCGCAGGACCGGCGTCTCCAGCCAGCCCAGCTCGGGGCCATAATACGCCCGACGGGCCGGTTGCGGCGGGCCTTCCGTGCGGCTGGGCTGCATCTGCTCGGGCAGGCGCGGCCGGTCGGCAAGACCATGGCCGGTGACGAGGATGGTAATGAGCTCCACCGGCTCGTCCGGACCGGCGCGATGCCCATAGGTGCGTTCGTGTTCGCGGCCGTATGCCTCGGCGATCGCCGCCACGGCCGCGCGGTCGATCGGGCCGTCGGGGACCGGCACGTTCAATTCGAAGGTCTGACCCTGGTAATGCAGGCTGGCGCTGCGCTTCACCTGCAGCCGCTCGCCGGAAAAGCCCTCGGCCGCAAGCTGCTGGCGGGCCTCGGCGGCCATGCGGCCCCAGGCGGCGTTGAGCTCGGCGAGGTCGACGCGATCGAGCAGCCGGCGGAAGGTGCGCGAATAATGGTGTTCGACCTCCGCGCAGAGGAGCCCGAAGGACGAGAACAGCCCGGGAACCGGCGGGACGACGATCCGCTTGATGCCGAGCGACTCGGCCATTCCGGCCGCGAACAGCGGCCCGTTGCCGCCGAAGGCGATCATGGCATATTGGCGCGGATCGCGGCCGCGCTCGGTCGAAACCGATTTGATCGCCCGGATCATGTTCGCGGCCGCCACCTTGTGCGCGCCATAGGCAGCGTGCTCGACCGCCAGTCCCATCGGCGCGGCGACCGCGCGCTCCACCGCCGCGCGCGCCTTGCCCGCGTCCAGCCGCAGCCCGCCGCCCACCAGGTAGCCGGGGTTGATGTAGCCGAGCACGACGTTGGCGTCGGTGATGGTCGGCTCGGTGCCGCCCTGGCCGTAGCATACCGGCCCGGGAGCGGCGCCGGCGCTGCGCGGACCGACGCGCATCGAGCCGCCGGCGTCGATCCAGATGATCGAGCCGCCGCCGGCTCCGACCTCGGCCAGGTCGATCGCCGGCACCTTCAGCGTATAGCCGGCGCCGGTCAGCAGCCGCGACCCCGTGATCACGCCGCCGCCGACCTCGCATTCGTGCACGCGCGTCACCGCGCCGGCCTCGATCAGCGATGCCTTCGCGGTCGTGCCGCCCATGTCGAACGAAATCACGTGGGTCAGGTCCATGGCGCGGGCGAGGATCTGCGATCCGATCACGCCGCCGGCCGGGCCTGACTCGACGATGTGGATGGGCAGCTCGGCCGCCGCGCGGTCGGTGGTCAGCCCCCCGTTCGATTGCATCAGCAGGACCGGGGCGGCGATGCGCGCCCGGTCGAGGTTGTCGCGCAGCGAGCGCAAGTAGCGGTTCACCACCGGCTTCAGGTAGGCGTTGACCACGGTCGTGGAGGTCCGCTCGTATTCCTTGATCTCGGGCAGGACCTCGAAGCTGGTGCAGACCGTCAGCTTCGGCGCCAGCCGCAGCGCCATGTCGCGGATCATCTGCTCATGCGCCGGGTTGGCGAAAGAGTTCAGCAGGCAGATGGCGATGGCCTCGACGCCTTCGTCAAGCAGCCGCCGGACCGCTGCTTCCGCCTCTTCCGGCGCGAGCGCGCGCTGGATGCGCCCTTGCGCGTCCACCCGCTCGTCCACGGTCACGCGCAGATAGCGCTCGACCAGCGGCGCCGGCTTCTCCCAGCGCAGGTCGTACAGTCGCGGCATGCGCAGATGGCGTATGTCCAGGATGTCGCGGAACCCCTTGGTTCCGATCAACCCGGTCTTCGCGCCCTTGCGCTCGAGGATGGCGTTCGACCCCACCGTCGTGCCGTGCCGGACCTCGGTCAGGTCGTCGCTGCCGAGACCGGTTTCGTGGAAGGTCTCGGCCAGGCCGTCGGCGATGGCGCGCGCGTAGTCCTCGACGCTCGACGGAATCTTCTTGGTGTGCAGGGTCCCGTCGTCGCTCAGCAGCACGATGTCGGTGAAGGTGCCGCCGATATCGACGCCGACGCGGAAGCCGGGCCTGGTCTGCCTGTCCGTGTCCACAATGACGCTCCCGTCAGTCGGCCGCCAGGCCCGAGAGCGCGGCTTCGTCCCACACCACCGGCATCGCGCCCGACGCGCCTCGCCGCGACCGCATCGTGTCGCGCAATCGCCGCGTGGCGGCCTCGTCGACGGTCCAGGTCCTCGTGTCGACGACCACCCCGTAGTCGCGGCGTGCCGCCGCCTCGGTTACCAGCTCGTTGCGCACGTCGCGCAGCACCCGTACCGGCTCCCGCTCCAGCGGGTCGCCCCAGCCGCCCGGTCCCGCGATCTCGTGCCGGTAGACGTCGTCGCGCTTGATCATGGTCGTGAACTTGCTGGGCAGGACGCGGTTCTCGCTGCCGGGATTGATGACATTCATCGACGGCTGCCCGGGCCAGCCGCCGTAGAGGCCGAAGCAGCGGCGGTAGCGCCGGTCCGAGCGCACCTGCAGGATCGCTTCGCCTTCCAGGAAGCGGTATTCGCGGAAGAAGGGCGCGCCGCCGCGATACTTCCCCGGGCCGCCGCGATCGGGCAGGTACTCGTAGCCGAGAATCTGGATCGGCTGCTCCGCTTCGGTGACCTCGACCGAATGCGAGGCGAGATTGGCGAACAGATGCGCGTTGCCTTCCAACCCGTCCGCCCAGGGCCTGCCGCCCCAGGTGCCCGAGGTGAAATCGGCGTAGATGAATGGCCGCCGGTCCTGGTAGTAGCCGCCGATGGTGATGCAGGTCGCGCCGCCGTCCGACGCGGCGAACACGCGGTCGGGAAGCATCATCGCCAGCGCGCCGAAGCAGCAGTCGGTCATGCGCAGGCCCGTCAGGCCGCGCGCGGCGCAGGCCGCCGGCAGCACCGCGTTGGCGATCGTGCCGGGCGGCGCCTTGACCTCGATCGCGCGGAACACGCCCTCGTTGTTCGGGATTCCCTCGGGCAGGACCGAGCGGATCGCGGTATAGGTCGCGGCCTTGGTGAAGGACAGCGTATTGTTGATGGCCCCCTTGACCTGCGGCGAGGTGCCGGTCCAGTCGGCGACGATCCGGTCCGCTTCCTTGTGCAGCGCGACGAACAGGCGGATCGGCTTGCCGAGCTCGATGCCGTCGTCGTCGAGGAAGTCCTCGAAGGTGAAGGTGCCGTCGGGCAGGTCGCGGATCGCCGCCCGCGTCAGCCGCTCGGCGTAGTCGATCACTTCCCGCATCAGCGCCTGCGTGCCGTCGGCCCCGTAGCGCTCGACCAGCTCGATGAACTGCGTCTCGGCGATGTGGCAGGCGGCAAGCTGCGCGCGCAGGTCGCCGAACACCCGCACCGGCAGCCGCACGTTGCGCTCGATCAGCGCGAACAGCGTCTCGTTGCGCTTCCCCGCCGCGTACATCTTGAGCGGCGGGATGCGCAGTCCCTCCTGGAAGATCTCGGTCGAGTCCGAGGCGTTCGACCCCGGCACCCGCCCGCCGACATCGGTGTGATGGCACACGGTGGCGCTGAACGCCAGGCGTCTGCCGTCGACGAAGATCGGCTTGAACACGAAAATGTCCGGCAGGTGCATCCCGCCTTCGAACGGGTCGTTGAGCGCGAAGATATCCCCCGGCTGCATGTCGTCGCCGTAGCGCCGCAACACGGCATCGAGCGCCGTCGGGATCGAGCCGAGATGCCCGGGCAGCGTGAGCCCCTGCGCCACCAGCTTGCCCTCGGCGTCGCAGAACGCGGTCGAGAAGTCCATGTTGTCCTTGATCACGCCCGAATACGAGGTGCGCACGATGGTCAGCGCCATCTCGTCGGCGATCGAGAAAATCGCGTTCTTGAACAGCTCGAACGTGATCGGATCGCGGTCGACGCGCATCGCCCTCCCCTTCGGCCGCTGGCCCGGGCCAGTCCCGCTCCGGCAATGCTAGGCAATGCGGCGGCTGAAAAGAAATTGGATTATCTGTGCCTAACCGATTAGTTTCATCAATCGATGAGAATGACCCTGGCGCAGCTCGAGGCGTTCTACTGGATCGCCTCCCTGGGCAGCTTCCATGCCGCTGCGGCACGCCTGCGCATCGCCCAGCCGACCATCAGCGTGCGCATCCGCGCGCTGGAGCAATCGCTGAAGATGCCGCTGTTCGAGCGCCGCGGCCGTCGCGTGCTCCTCACCCCGGCGGGGAGCGAGCTGGTCGAGCAGGTTGGCCGGATCCTGACGCTGACCGGCGACATCGCCGGCAAGCCGCCGGTCGACGATCCGCTGCGCGCGCGGCTGCGCCTGGGCGCGCCCGACAGCTTTGCGATGGTTTGCCTGCCGACCATGCTGCGGCTGCTCGGGCGCGAATTTCCCGATTTGAAGGTCGCCCTGACGGTCGAGAACAGCGCCGTGCTCAACCAGCAGGTCGATGCCGGCGAGCTCGATGTGGCCTTCGTCTCCAATCCCAGGGTCGGCAACCACGCCCGTGCGGAGTATCTGGGGCTGCAGGACATCGGCTGGGTGGCGAGCCCGAGGCTGGACCTGCCGAAGCGGGCGCTGCGGCCCGCCGACCTGACACGCTTTCCGGTATTCACCAATCCGGAGCCCTCGCGCCTGATCGAGATCGTACGCGACTGGTTCGCCGGCGCCGGACGCGACACCGTGCGGATCAGTACGTGCAACAGCCTCGCGGTCATCGTGCGGCTGACCGCCGCCGGCGCCGGCATCAGCCTGCTGCCGATCGCGATCGCCCAGACCGAGCTGCGCAGCGGCACGCTTCGCCGGCTCAAGGTCCATCCGCCGATCCCGCCGCAGCATCTGGCCGCCGTCTACCGCGTCGGCGTCGAACCGACGGGCATCGCTCGGGTTCTCTCGACCGCCCGCCGCGTGCTGGCGCAGAAGAAGTTCCTGCTGCACCTCGGCCCTGACGGCGATCGACGGTCGATCCGCGCCTCCGCGCTCGGATAGAGATGGCCGGTGCTGCTGCGGCGATCAGCAAGGCGAGGTGGATCGGCCACCGGCCGAAGACGCTTCGGCTGCGTGTGCGTTCCGAGAGTCTCGTCCCGTTGGCGCAGGATCCGCTACGGTGTGCACCGAAAACTCCGTCCGGTTGACTCCGTCGTCCGTGAAGAGGCGCGGAAGCCGCGATGCGACAGTTTCGATCAAACGCGCGTCACGATCGACTTCACCATCGAAACAGTGCGATCGATATCCGCGGCGCCGATATCGTGGTGCGTGACGAATCGCAGGACGTCCGCGGACCCGACGGCAATCGGCATCACCAGGATGTCGTGTGCGCGAAGCCGCTTGACAAGCACATCGGTCGCAATGACGGCCGGTTCGACGTGCAGAAGCACGATATTGCTCTGCACCTGCTCGGCATCGACGGCGAGCCCCCGGAGACCCGACATGCCCTCCGCGAGACGCTTTGCGTTTGCATGATCGACAGCAAGGCGCTCGATCATCGTACGGAGCGCGACGCTTGCCGCCGCTGCCAGCATATGCGCGGGCCGCCATCCACCGCCAAACATGTGGCGGACTCTCGTGGCCTCGTGAACGAAGTCGCGGCGGCCGGCGAGAACGGCACCCATCGGCGCCGCGAGGCCCTTGTTCAGGCTAACGGCGACACTGTCCGCGCACTGCACCAGTTCACGCACCGGCGTGGCGAGTGCGACCGCCGCATTGAAAAGTCGCGCCCCGTCGATATGGACGGGGATCCCGTGGCGTCGGGCTGTGTCCTGGATGGTCCGCATCTTCTCGAGCGAGACGACCCGGCCGCCGGAGTAAACGTGCGTATTCTCGAGGACAACCAGCGCCGTCCGCGACCGCGCGGGGTCGCCCGCCCGGATCGAGCGTATGAAGGCGTCGGGATCCATCACGCCGTCCCGGCCCGGAACACCGACCGCGAGTGCGCCCGTCAACGACGCCAGCGCGCCGGACTCCGATGTGAAGATGTGGCTCAACGATTCCGCGACGACGCTCTCGCCCGGCCTGCAATTGAGGTGGATCGCGATCTGGTTGGCCTGGGTGCATGTCGGGCAAAAGAGCGCGTCCTCGGTGCCCAGCAGCTCGGCTGCCTCCGCCTCCAGCGCGGCGACATAGGGATCGTCGCGCAGGCCGAAATTCGGCTGGTGCTGCGCCGCCTCGACCATCGCCCGGACCATCTCCGGCGTCGGCCGGGCGATGAAATCGGACCGGAAGTCGATCACCGCCACGTCGCCCCGCTCCTCATGATCGCCACGCCTTGCGCTGCGAAAGATCGACGGCGACGCCGTAGTCGCGCCGCGCGCCTTCGACGGACACCAGACCCTCCTCGACGTCCGCGAGGACATGCTCGACGCTGCGGCGCACGGGGTCGCCGACGCCGCCGCCTCCGGGCTCACGCAGGCAGAGCCTGTCTCCCTGCTTCATGACGTATCGGCCCTTCGCGTCGATGACCTGGTCGTTCAGTCGATATTGCCGCAGGCGCCCGGCACCAGCACCGTCCAGCCCGCGGGGCGCGAATTCGGTACGGCCGGACAGGCCGGAAATGACGAGGTCGCTGCCGGTCGTGTTGACCAACTCGACGTCCTGACCCACGCCGCCGCGGAACTCGCCGGCTCCGCCCGAATCCGGTGCCAGCTCCTTGCGAACGACGCGGATCGACGTGTCGTGCTCGAAGATCTCGGTCGGGCAGCCGATCATGTTGCCCGGGCCGGGCGTGACCGGTGCGCCGTCGAGCCCGCGATGAGCGCCGTAGCCGCCAGCGGCGAAGTACACGGTCGAGATCCGATCGCCGTTTGCCTTGCGGCCCTGGCAATTGACCTGGGTCAGCATTCCGCACTCTGCCTGCACCCGATCCGGCAGTGCATCCCTCAACGCGCCGAATATCAGCGGATTGACGAAATGCCCGATGATGTGACGCCCGCCGGTCGGGAACGGTCGCACGGTGTTCAGGATGCACCCTTCCGGCGCAACCAGCGTAACGGGATTCGTGGCGCCCTCGTTGTTCGGGATTTCCGGGATGGTAACTGCCTTGATCGAGAAGAGCGCCATCGCGCGCGAATAGCAGTACGGGACGTTGATTCCTCGGCGCACGGACGGCCCGGTGCCCCCGAGATCGATGTGCACGGAATCGCCGGCGATCTTCACCGTGCAGGCCAGATCGATCGGCGCGCCAACGCCTTCCGCCTTGATGTGGTTCCTGTAGATGCCGTCCGGGATCTCACGAATGCGGGCACGCATCGACCGCTCGGTCTGCGACGTGATGGCCGCGCCAAGGGCCTCCAGCGACTTGAGGCCATACTCGTCCATGAACTCGACCAAGAACTTCTCGCCCACCTGGTTGCAGGTGATATGGCCCATGAGATCGCCCATCACCTCCTCGGGAAGACGGACATTGCCGCGGATGATCTTGATCAGCTCCTCGTTGAGCCTGCCGCCGGCGACGATCTTGGTCAGGGGGATGTAGAGCCCTTCCTCGTACACCTCGGTCGCGACGGTGCCGAAGCCGCTGCCGCCGATATCGGAAAGATGCGTGACGCTCATCGTGAATCCGACCAGCTTGTCGCCGCGAAATGCGGGGCGCATGACGCTGACGTCGAAGAGGTGGCCCGTTCCGATCCACGGGTCGTTCGTGATCAGCACGTCGCCTGGCGCAAGGGCATGGGGTGGATAGGCCGCCAGCATGTGGCGCATCGTCAAGGGCGCCGTGCCGGTGAACGAGGGCTGGCTGAAGCTGCCCTGGGCGAGGGATCGCCCTGTCGCGTCGAACAGCACGCAGGACAGGTCGCCAACCTCGCGCACCGACAGCGAGTATGACGTCCGGATCAGCGCGGAGACGATCTCGTCGACGATCGAAATCAGCCGATCCCACATGATCCCTAGCTCGACCGCATCAAAGCTGCGCAATTCGCTCATCCCCTCGACTCCAGCGCCGACGCCGTCGTGGCGATCAGATTGAAATGCGCATCGACGATGACATGGTCGCCGTCGCCAATGACGCAGGTCGATTCGTTCTCCTCGACGAGCGCCGGCCCGACGAAGGACATTTGCGGTCGAAGCGCATAGCGGTCATAGACCGGGCAGCCGCACATCTCGTTGCGCTCGGGCACGTAGGCGCTGCGCTCGCCCTTCTTGGGCGCGGGCCTTTCCGAGTCACCGAATCCCTGGATCCGATAGCCATCGCGCCCGATTTCCGGCGTCGGTCCGCTCGCCTCGGCCTTCCAGTTCACAATCTCCAGCGGGCGACCGCCGAAGGTCGTGCTGAACACCCGGGCGTAGTTCTCCTCGAACAGGGTTGGCAGGCGGCGGAACGCCTCTTCGACCGGCACATCCGTCGGCACCGAGACCTCGATCTCGTAGCCTTGCCCCAGGTAACGCATGTCGAGCCGACGCGTCGCGGTGATCGCCGAGCGCGACAATCCCGCTCCCTGCAAATAGGCGGCCGCCTCGCTTTCCAGCCGTTCGAACTTCTCGGCGAACGATCTGGGCGTCAGCTCCGCGTAGGGAACTCGCTCGGTCCTGATGATCTCGTGGTTCAGCGGGCTCGCCAGCAATCCGAAGGCGGACATGACGCCCGCGCCCGCAGGAAAGACGACCTGAGGAATGTGAAGCTTGCGGGCGATCCGCGCGGCATGAATCGGCCCCGAACCGCCGAAGGCGACCATCGAGCAAGTCCGGTAGTCGAAGCCTCTCTGCGACGCATGCACGCGGAAGGCGCGCGCGACGTCCTCGTTGATCGTCTCGTGGATGCCCCAAGCCGCTCGCAGCGGGGGAAGATCCAGCGGCTTGGCGATGGTCTGCTCGAGCGCCCGGTGTGCCGACGGCTCATCCAGGACCATCTTGCCGCCTAGGAAGAAGCGCGCATCGAGGTAACCAAGCGCGAGGTTGGCGTCGGTCAACGTAGGATCGGCACCGCCCAGCCCGTAGCAGGCTGGCCCCGGCTTGGCGCCGGCGCTGCGCGGTCCCACCGCGATGACGCCCCGCGAATCCGCGCGTGCGATGCCGCCGCCACCCGCACCGATCTCGATCATGTCGATCACGGGGATCTTCAGCGGCAGCCCGCTTCCCTTCTTGAATCCGTAAACATGGGCGATCTCCAGCATGTCTCGTTTAAGCGGCCGATGCTGGTGGATAATCGTCCCTTTCGCGGTGGTGCCGCCCATATCGAATGAGAGCACGTTGGGAACGCCCAGGGTCCGGCTGTGCAAGGCGCTCATCAGCGCGCCCGCGACGGGACCGGATTCGATCAGGCGCACCGGGAACCGGCGCGCCACGTCGACGGTCGCCGTGCCGCCGTTCGACGTCATCACGAACAGGTTGCCCTTGAAGCCGATCTGGCGAAGCCCGCCATCGAGCGCGCGCAGGTATCGGTCGACCAGCGGCTGTGCATATGCGTTCACCGTCGTCGTGGTCCACCGTTCATACTCTCGCATGAAGGGCGTCACCTCGGACGAGATCGAGAGGAAGACGCCGGGGAACTCGCGCCGGATCAGCGCGGCAACAGCCTGCTCGTTCGCCGGGTTGGCGTAGGAATGGAGAAAGCAGACGGCGATGGCCTCGACGTTCAGTTCCTCGACCAGCCGGCGTACCAGGTCCCGCGCAACAGCGACGTCGGACGGCGTCTCGATCCGTCCGCCCGGCAATGTCCGCTCGTTCAGCTCGAGCCGCAAGGGCCGCGGCACGACCGGCTTGGGAAACCTCAGCCTGAGATCCGTCGCTTCGTAGCGCTGCTCCTTGGCGATGTCCAAAACGTCGCGGAATCCCTGTGTCGCCAGCATCCCCACCCGGGCGCCGCGCCGTTCGATCACCGCATTCGTGATCAGAGTCGTTCCGTGGACGATGCTCGACAGGTCCTCGATCGCCACTCCATCCCGCGCAAGGATCTCCTTCGTGCCTTCCAGGACCGCCCGCGCCGGATCGTCGGCGGTCGTCAACCGCTTGTGCAGCGTCATCCGCGCGTCCGATTCGTCGAGCAACGCGAAGTCCGTGAACGTGCCGCCGATGTCGACGCCCAGGCGAAAAGACATGGTATTCCTCTGTTACGGGCCCGATGCTGCCCACAGCGGTCGCATCCCGGACACACCAACGGGGTCCGCATTCATCGGCGGTCTATCACCCATAGAGCGTGCTCGGCAGCCACAGTGCGATATCCGGAAACATGGTGATGATGATGCAGACGAGCACTAGCAGGAAGAAGAACGGCAAGGCAGAGAGCGCGATCGTGCCGATCGGCCGTCCGGTGAGTCCCTGCAAGACATAGAGGTTGAATCCAACCGGCGGCGTAATCTGCGCAATCTCGATCATGACGACAAGGAACACGCCGAACCAGATCGGATGAAAACCCGCTGCGACGACGAGCGGCAGCGTAATGGGCAGGCTCATCACCAGCATCGAGATCCCTTCCAGGAAGCACCCCAGAATCAGGTAGAAGACGAACAGGAGCGCCACGATGGCGTATGGGCCGAGATCCAGATACGCGATCCCTTCCGCTATCTTCGTCGGAACGCGCAGATACCCCATCGCCGACGACAGCACTGCGGCGGCGGCGATGATCGACACCACCATGCAGGTGATGGCGACGCTACCCATGAGCGACTCGATGAAGATCCGCCAAGTCAGTTGCCGCAGCAGCGCGATGATGACGAGCGCGCCCGCAACGCCCAGCGCGGCCGCCTCCGACGGCGTGGCGAGGCCGCTGTAGATGCCGCCGAGCACGATGGGGATCAGCGCCAGGACAGGGCACAATTCGAGCAGGCCCTTCATGCGGTCCCGGATGGAGTAGCGCCGACCGTCCGTCGGAGCCATGGCGGGCCAGAGCCAACCAACAACCATGATGTAGGTCGAGTAAACCGCCGCCATGAGCAGGCCGGGGAGCAGGCCGGCGGCGAAAAGGCGGGCAATCGACTGGTCGGCGAGGATCCCATAGACGATCATCACGATCGACGGCGGGATCATCAGTCCCAGCGTTCCGGCGCCCGCGATCGAGCCGATCGCGAGGCGCTCGTCGTAGCCGCGCTCGATCAACGAGCTTGTCGTGATCTTCCCGATCGTGGCGGTCGTTGCGGTGCTTGACCCGCACACGGCGGCGAACAGCGTGCACCCCAGGATGTTGGCATGGACCAGTCGTCCCGGTATGGCGTTGACCCATGGGGACAGGCCGCGGAACGTCCGGGCGGAAATGTCCGTCCTGAAGATCAGCTCGCCCATCCAGACAAAAAGAGGGATTGCCGAAAGCTCCCAGGAACTCGCAACCCGCCAAAAGTTTCCTCTGACTATCGCGCCGATCTGCGCGATCGACATTCCCTCGAGCACGAGTGCGCTGGTGACGCCGACGAGGAAGAGGCCCGCGAAGATCCAGACGCCGAGGCTGAGATAGACCGCAAGCAATCCGACGATCACTAGTCCTGCGGTAAGCGCCTCCATCTGCAGTCCCCCGAGTGGCGAAGCTAGGTCGGGTCGATCGGCCCTTGCGCTGCGAGCGGGCCGACACGGCCGACCGCGGCCCGCACCGTGTAGGCTAGCAATTGCAGCCAGAATACGACCATTCCCAGCAGCAGCAGCCCTTCTGGAATCCATATCGGGATATCGGCGAGCGTGGCGCTGCGGGTGCCGCGCGTGTAGCTCCGCTGCACGCTGGCCCAGAAGAACCATATCGGGATCGCCATGGCCGCAAGCGTGAGACAGCCGCACAGCACCTCGACGACACGTCGCCACACGCCGACCGTGCGATCTAGCACCAAGGTCACCCGGATCAGCGCACCGGTCTCGAGCGCGTAGCCCAGAGCCAGAAATCCCATCACCCCAACGCCGTACCCGACGAATTCGTCCATCACGTAGGTCGATCGTTGGAAAAAGGTCCGAAGCGTAATCTCAAGCAGGATATGGGACACCATCGCCACGCAGACGAACGCCGAAACATACGCGCATGCACGCGAGATCGCGAACATGCCCCGCTGCAGAGCCGTCATACCTGGAACCGCTTTATGGTGTGGTGCAAGGACCGGCGTGCGGATCGTCCGGCGGCGGCCGCCAACGGCCGCCGCCACAGCTTGCCATCAGCTCGTCTTTGCCTTGAACGCGGCCATGATCTTGTCGGCATCGGCTCCCTGCTTAGCCTTCCACTCGTCGAAGCGCGGCGCGCCGGCTTTCTTCAGGAAGTTTATCACCTCCGCCGGAACGTCCTCGACGAACACGGCGCCGTTGCTGGTCATCGTTTTCTTGTTCTCGGCGACGCGGCCGACGGCCATCTCCCAGGCTTTCTTTTCCGCCTCGGCCGCGGCACTGCGGATCACGGCCTGCATATCCGGCGGCAGCGCCTTGAACTTCTTCAGGTTCATGGTCACGGCGCCGATGCCCATGGTGTAGCCGAGAAAGTTGAAATACTTTACGCCAAGGTCCCAGAAGCGCGCAGAGACGCCGCTTTCATCCGAGGTCAGGACCGCTTCGATGACGTTGGTGCTCAGGCCCGACGGAACGTCTGCCCAGCTCAATTGCACCGGCTGCGCTCCGGCGGCAAGAAACGTCTTGGTGCCCGTCACGTCGTACGTGCGCATCTTCAGTCCCTTGAGGTCCGCCGGGCTGCGGATCAGCTTCTTCGCCCAGATTCCCTGCGGCGTGTAGGGCGCGCCGAACAGCAGCGTCTGATTTGCGGCGTTGAACGCCCGTTCGTACCAGGGCTGCGCGGCGTCGAGCATCGCTTTCGTCTCACGGATCGTCGGCGTGAGGAACGGAAGCGACTGCAATTCGAAGATCGGCGCAAGACCCACCAGCTTGTCGAATGGCGTGTTGGCCATCTCCAGCCCGCCATCCTCGACCGCCGTATACTGGTCTCGTTCCTTGTAGCCGAGGGCGCCTCCGGGATGTACGACGACCTCTATTTTCCCGCCGCTCTTCTCGGCCACGAGCGTAGCAAACAACTTGTCCGCGATCGCGGGAAGTGAATTGGCGCCGCTGACATTTGCCAGATTGAATTTGAAATCCGCGGCGTGAGAGGGTCCGATGAAACTCGTCAATGCCAATCCGCCACCGAGACCCAGCGCAGAGCGGCGTGTGATATTCATGATTCTCTCCATTCAAAGTAAGGTGAGTTCCTAAATCAGCTTATCATGGCACTTGGGCTCGTCCAAAGGGGCCGACGGTCTTGAGCTAACGATTGCGCTTTGGCACTATTCGCTCACATCCAAGCACCGCACATGTCGCGATGCGGTGTTTTCATCGGCGGGAATGAATGACCTTTCGCTTGGGCGTCGATATCGGCGGAACCTTCACCGACTTCACTCTGGTCAACGACGCAACGCGCGCGGTGACGACCGAAAAGCGCCTCACGACACCCGACGATCCGTCCCGCGCGGTCATCGAGGGCGTCGCTGCCATCCTGGAATCCAGCGGCAGGGCGATCTCCGAGGTCACGACAGTCGTGCACGGCACGACGCTCGTCACAAACGCGATCATCGAGCGACGCGGCGCGACGACCGGGATGCTGGTCAACTCCGGGATGAAGGACGTGCTCGATATCGCCAGGGAAACCAGATACGACCTGTTCGACCTGAGGATCGCCTTTCCCGCGCCCTTGGTGTCGCGGCAGATGCGCCGCGAGATCGGCGGACGGATTCTCTTCGATGGAAGCGAAGCGGAACCGCTGGACGAGGAAGAGGTCCGTGCGGCCCTTCGCTCCTTGGCGAAGGCTGGCGATGTCCAGTCGCTCGCGGTTTGCCTCATGCATTCCTACGCCAATCCCGCGCACGAGCGCAGGGCAGCCGAGATCGCGCGCGCAGAACTGCCGAACTGCTACGTGTCATGCTCGGCGGAGGTGTTCCCCTTCATTCGCGAGTACGAGCGCTGGACCACCACGACGATGAACGCCTACGTGCAGCCGCTCGTCGACCGTTACATCAGCCGGCTCGAACAGGGCTTGGCAGGCCTCGGCTTCGGCGGCCAGTTTTACATCATGACCTCAAGCGGTGGTACGTTCGGCGCAGCGACCGCACGGCGCTTTCCGGTGCGGCTGATCGAGTCCGGCCCGGCAGCCGGCGCACTGATGTCGGGCGTCCACGGGCGCCGGCTGCGTCTGGGCAACGTGCTGTCGTTCGACATGGGCGGGACGACCGCGAAGGGCGCGCTGGTGCGCGGCGGGCAGCCGCTGCGGAAGTACGACATCGAGGTCGCGCGCGTTCACGAGTTCAAGCCCGGCAGCGGGCTGACCGCCAAGGTTCCGACGATCGACCTCATCGAAATCGGCGCGGGCGGCGGCAGCATTGCCGAGATCGACGATCGTGGTCTCATCCGGGTCGGCCCCCGCAGCGCCGGGGCCGCGCCAGGGCCCGCATGCTACGGGCAGGGCGGCAAGAGGCCCACGCTTACGGATGCCAATCTGATCCTGGGCTACCTCGATCCCGCGTACTTCCTCGGCGGCCGGATGGCCCTCGATCGTCGCGCGGCAGAGCGCGCCCTGCTGGAAACGATCGGCGCACCGCTCGGTCTTGACCTGCCGCGCGCGGCGTGGGGGGTGCACGAGATCATCAACGAGGACGTCGCGCGCGCATTCCGCGTCCATGCATCCGAGCGCGCGTTCGACTACCGCGAAGCGACCATGATCGCATTCGGGGGATCAGGCCCGATGCACGCCGCACGCATCGCGCGCAAGCTGCGTGTCCCGCGCGTCATCTTCCCCATGGGCGCCGGCGTCATGTCGGCTCTTGGTTTGCTGGCGAGCCCCTTGTCGTTCGAGACCGTTCGGTCGCGACGCGTTTCCTTGGGCAACGTTTCCGACGCCGTGCTCGATGCCGCGTTCGGTGAGCTCGAAAGGGAGGTGATCGCGCCCCTGCTGGACGCAGGGGTCGCGCGCTCGGCGATCGAGCTGCGACGGGCTCTGGACATGCGCTACGAGGGCCAGGGATACGAAGTCGACGTGCTGCTCGATGCCGGACACAGGGCGGCGGACATGAAGGACGCCTTCGAGTCGGCGTATCGGGCGCTCTACGGCGCTTCGCTGCACCACGATCGGATCGAAATCGTCAATTGGAAGCTGGAAGCAAGCGCACCGAGGCCCGATGCGCATGCGGCGCTGGACTTTGTCGATCTGGCGCCTGGCCGCGCGCCGCGCAAAGGATCGCGTCCCGCCTATTTCGAGGCGGCGGGCGGCTATATCGAATGTTCGGTCTACGATCGCTATGCGCTTCGTCCCGGAATGAAGTTCGAGGGGCCGGCCTTGGTCGAGGAGCGCGAGTCGACGTCGGTGGTCGGTCCAGCCGACGAATTCCTGGTCGACGACGAGTACAACATCGTGGTGCAACTGGCCGATTTCGAGGCTGCGCGATGAGCGATCTCGACGCGGTAAGCACGGGCATCTATTGGGATCGCCTCGTCGCGATCACCAACGAGATACTGAGTGCGCTGGTCCGCACCTCGTTCTCGCCCAACGTGCGCGAAAGCTATGATCTTGCCTGTATGCTGTTCGACGCCGAGGGGCGTTCGATCGCGCAGGGCACCTATAGCGTCCCTTCTTTCACCGGGTCCGCGCCGCGCACGGTGCGGCGTATGCTCGACAAGTTTCCTGCCTCGACGCTCACGCCAGGCGACGTGCTCGCCACGAACGACCCATGGATCGGGACAGGGCATCTGTTCGACATTAACGTGCTGCGTCCGATCTTTCGTGGCGACCGGTTGATCGGCTACAGCCTGTCGATCACGCATCTGCCCGACATCGGGGGGCTTGGATTCACCTCGACGGCGCGCGAGATCTTCGAGGAGGGATTGCGCTTCCCGATCATGAAGATCGTCAAGGGCGGCATTCCGAATCGGGAGTTTTTCGATCTTGTCGCGGACAACGTCCGGACGCCGGACGAGACGATCGGCGACATCATGGCCAACGTCACATGCACGGAGGTCGGTGCGAAGCTGTTGTTGGAGTTCATGGACGAGGCCAGACTCGCGACGCTCAAGCCCATCGCGGATCGAATCATCGCGATCACCGAGGGCGCGATGCGCGAGAAGATTCGCGGCATCCCGAATGGGACCTACGGGAATCGCATCGAGATCGAAGGCCGGGAGGACCCGATCTCCCTGGTGGCTCGGGTCGACGTCGAGGACGATGCGATCGCCATCGACTTTGCCGGGACGAGCGGCGTCGTTCCAACCGGCATAAACGTACCCATCACCTATTCCGCCGCCTTCGCCGCCTACGCCATAAAGTGCATCACGGTGCCCAACCTGCCCAACAACATGGGTTGCGTGCTGCCGGTGTCGGTGACCGGTCCCGACAACTGCATCCTGAACGCGTTGCCGCCCCATCCGACCGCCGGCCGGCACTCCGTCGGACATCACGTGACGCCGCTCATCTATGGCGCGCTGGCCCATGTGCTGCCGGATCGGGTCCAGGCCGAATCCGGCATGCAGAATCTCATGCTGTGCCAGGGACGTCATCGGGACGGGAAGCCGATCTCGAGCATCTTCTATTCGGCCGGCGGCTATGGTGCCTTGGGGGACCGCGACGGGGCTCCGACGCTGCCAAGCCCCTCGAACATGATCGGCGCACCGATGGAGGTCTGGGAGAACCTGACCTGCATGACCTTCATCAGGAAGGCGTTGGTGCCGGATTCCGGTGGCCCCGGCCGCACGCGCGGCGGGCTCGGCCAGGAGATCGTGCTGAGAAATGACAGCGGCAACGACATGACCGTATCGTGTTTCGGCATGCGGACCCGCTTCCCGGCACGTGGGTTTCTCGGCGGAAGGCCTGGCGCCCGCCGCCAGTTCATGATCAACGGCGAGGATGTCGACCCGAAGGGCCGGCATGTACTGCGGCCCGGCGACGTGATGACCTTGATCGATGCCGGAGGCGGCGGCTTCGGTGACCCCAAGGAGCGGCCGAAAAAGCGGATCGCGGCAGATCTAGCCGATGGCCTGATCAGCGTGGCCGCGCTGAATCGTGATTGGCCGAAGAGCTGAAGCTCCTATTTTGCCCAGCAAGTCATAGCAATAGCGCTGCACGCGGGGCTGTTGTCGCTGCCAAAGTCTGATCCCGTTGACTCCGAGCCGGATCCGGATCGCGTCGTCGGCTCGGCAACCAGCCGCCAGCCAGCTTCGCTCAGATCGGCGCTCCCGGCATGCAACGGGGCGGGGCGCCGCGCGCAACCTGGAGCTTCGCGCCCCGCCCCGTTGCACCACCGAGCCCTACGGGCTCAAATGCGGAACGGACTCCACCTTCACCAGGATGTGGTTCGGGGCTCACGTCAAAGGGCTTCGTCGCCGAGTTGTACGGCGAGCCGGGCGCGATGCTGGCGCTCGGCGGTCGAAAGACAGGCACGCCCGGGAACGGTTCCGCGGGCGTGCAGGTGTCGCCGGTTGCGGGGCGAGGATTTGGCCGATATCGAACTCGAATCAAGCTTTGATCCGAGGAAACGCAGCCAGCGGGGCTCTGCAATTGAACCCGTGCCTGCTCTGAGCGCCCTCTTGCCGCGCAGACATGGGGCCGGATCGCGCAGGGGCGCCAGCATCCGTTGGCGGCAAGACAGGCTGACCTCTCATCCGGTTGCTTCCGGGATGGCCGCTCGTTTCCCCGACGACCCCTCCGCGCAAGAGCATTATCTTCCCCGGTAATTCGCTGGCCGCCGCTCCTCCCAGGCCTTGCTGCCTTCGACGGCGTCCTCGGTGATGTGGATCAGCTTGTTGTACTCGCGGTAGATCCGCAGCCCGTCGTTGAGCGGCAGCTCCCGGCCGCGCAGCACCAGTTCCTTGGTCATGCGGACGGCGAGCGGCCCGTTTCGGCAGATGCGGGCGGCAAGATCGTCGGCCGCCGCCGCGAGCTCCTCGCGCTTCACCACCTTGTTGACGATGCCGAGCCGGTAGGCCTCCTGTGCCGGAAAGCGATCGCCGGTGAGCAGGATCTCCATCGCGTTGCCGAGCGAGGTGAGGCGCGGCAGCATCAGAGCGCCGAAGCCGTGCAGCACGCTCCAGCGCACCTCCGGCGCGCCGAACACCGCATCCTCCGACGCGATCCGCATGTCGCAGCTGAGCGCCAGCTCCATGCCGCCGGCGAGGCAGAAGCCATGGATGGCGGCGATGACGGGCTTGGCGATCTGCAGCCCCATGTCGAAGCGCTGCGGCCGGAACGGCTCCCACTGGAACGGGCCCGACGTCAGCGCGCCATGCAGCAGCGACAGGTCCGCGCCGGCCGAGAAGGCACGGTCGCCCGCGCCGCGCACGACGACGACCCAGACCTGCTCGTCCGCCTCGAGCTCCAGCAGCGCGCGCGAGATCTCCTGGTACATCTTGCGCGGCATCGCATTCAGCTTCTCGGGCCGATTCAGGGTCAGATAGCCGATCTTCTCCTTGCGCTCGACCAGCACGAACTCGTAGCTCATCAGATCATCCTTCGTTGGGAACACTAGCTCCGCGCCACTACGGGGCTGGCGGTGACGGCCTCGTCGGCGAAGCCGAGATAGATCTCCTGGACGCGGCGGTCGCGCCGCAGCTCGTCGGCCGTGCCGGCGAGCACGCATTGGCCGCGCTCGAGCACCACCGCCCGGTCGGCCATGGCGAGCGCGACGGCGATCTGCTGCTCGACGATCAGCACGGCCGTGCCCTGGCGCGCCCAGCCGCGCAGGAAGTCGAGAATCGGCGGGATCAGCGCCTGAGCGATGCCGAGCGAAGGCTCGTCGCACATCAGCACCGCCGGCTGCGCCACGAAGGCCTGCGCCAGCGCCAGCATCTGCTGCTGCCCGCCGGAGAGGTCGCGCGCGCGCGCCTGATACTTCTGGCGCAGCACCGGGAAGACCGCGAGCACCTCCTCGGTCAGGCGCGCCGCCTCGCGCCGGTCGCGCTCGCCGAGCCGGATGTTGTCGGCGACGGTGAGCTCGGGAAAGACCCGATGGCCGTCGAGGACGAGGCGCAGCCCGCGGCCGACCAGCGTCTCGGGCGCCGAACCCAGGATGCTCTCGCCGCGCAGCCGGACGTCGCCGGCGGAGGGACGGATGAAGCCGGCAATGCTGCGCAGCAAGGTCGACTTGCCGGCCCCGTTCGGCCCAAGCACCAGCACGATCTCGCCCGGCGCGACGCTGATGTCGACGCCGCGCAGGACGGGGACGCGGCCGTAGCCGGCGTGGAGACCGCGCACCTCAAGCATCGGCGTTTCCGGTGAACAGCGCCCGCACCCGCGGATCGGCGATGATCGTCGCGGGCGGCCCGTCGGCGATGACCTTGCCAGCGTCGAGCACGGTGATGCGATCGGCGACCCGCCAGACCAGGGCAAGGTCGTGCTCGACGAACAGGATCGTCTTGCCGAGGCGGTCGCGCAGCACCCGCAGGAGCTGCGCGAACTGCGCCCGCTCCTCGGGCGAAAGGCCGGCCGCCGGCTCGTCCAGCAGCAGCAGGTCGGCGTCGGTCGCCACCACGCGCAGCACCTCGAGCAGGCGGCGCTGCGCATGCGGCAGCAGGTCGGGGCGCAGCCGGTCCCAGAGCTGCGGCAGGCCCTTCAGCGGTCGCGGCGCGCCGACCTCGATGTTCTCGCGGATCGAGAGCGCATCGAACACCCGCGGCGTCTGGAAGGTGCGGCCGACGCCCGCCTGCGCGATCCGCCACGCCGCACGACGGCCCTCCGCGCCGAAGATGCGGAGGCTGCCGCCATCGAGGCGGACGAAACCGGAAATGGCGTTGAGCAGCGTCGTCTTGCCGGATCCGTTGGGACCTACCAGCCCATGGATCTTGCCGCGCTCGACGGCGAGGCCGACATCATCGAGGGCGGCAAGCTCGCCGTAGCGCTTTTGCGCGCCGGCGACTTCGACCACGAGGCCGCCGGCCTGCGCCTTCGGCTGCGCCGCGGGAAACGCGAGAGCGAGGTCGAGGCTGAGCTGGGCCGCCTCGCTGGCGCGCTGGGCGAGCCGCTTCGCCACCGTTCCGACGATGCCGTCCGGGAAGGCAAGCATGATGGCGAGGGCGACGGCGCCGTAGCCGAGCAGCCGGTACTGCACGAGGTCCACAAGCAACGCGTTCGGGACGAGGTAGAGGATGGCGACCCCGACAAGGGGCCCGATCAGTCTGCCCTGCCCGCCGACAATGACGGAGAAGAAGAAGAAGATCGAGAGCTCGACCTGGAAGGCGGAGGGGCTGACGAATCCGACGAGCGGAACGTACAGCGTGCCGGCGATCGCCGTTCCCGTGGCGGCGATGACGAACGCTGCCGAACGGACATGGCCCGGGCTGAAGCCGAGCGACAGCGCCGCCTCGGGGCTCGCCGCCGCGATGATCATGCGCTGGCCGAGGCGCTGCCGGCGCAGCCACGCGTGGAAGCAGAGGG
This sequence comes from uncultured Rhodospirillaceae bacterium, assembly GCA_964557415.1. Taxonomy (GTDB): domain Bacteria; phylum Pseudomonadota; class Alphaproteobacteria; order JAEULC01; family JAEULC01; genus JAEULC01. The sequence goes on along the minus strand of CAZLBB010000019.1, from coordinate 11,296 downwards.
CGGCGGCGCCAAGCGCGAAGACGATGATCGACAGCGGCGTCACGCCGGCGACGAGCCTCGTGTTGAGCGCCGGGACGGTGACGCGAATGCCGTTGATCCCGTTCGTCCAGGCATTGAACGCCACAAGCATCTCGGGAAACACGACTGCCGCGCTCAGCGTCACGAATCCGAGGTAGTAGCCCTGGACACGCAGCGCGGGCAGCGCATAGAGGCTTCCGACCAGGATCGCGAGCGGAACGGCGAGCAGCGCGGCGCCGGCGAAGGAGTAGCCGTGCAGTCCCGTGAAGATGCCGACGCCATAGGCGGCGACGCCGAACACCGCGCCCTGGCCGAACGAAACCTGGCCCGCGTCCGCGAGCAGCATGTTCTGCAGCACCGCTACCACGGCATAGAGGACAAGCAGGTTGGCGATGTAGCTCCAGTACTCGCTTCCGAGCAGAGCCGGGACAAGGAGAGCGCCGCCGATCAAAGCGATGCCGAGAGGCAGCTCCGGGTCGCGGCGCCCCGTGGCACCCGCCGCCGCGTCGAGCTCGCTGGCAGCGGCGCCGATCATACGCGCCGCGCGGCGATGCGCCCGAAGATCCCCTGCGGGCGCAGCATCAGAACGGCGATCAGGAGGCCGAGCGAGACGGCGTTCTGGAACTGCCCGCCGAAGCGGAAGGCGGCGAACATGGCGGCAACGCCGATCAGGGGGCCGCCGACCAGAGCGCCGAGATTGCTGCCGAGCCCGCCGACCACGGCGGCGATGAAGCCGCTGAGGACGTAGGCGATGCCGCTGTCGGCCGACACCTTGATCACCGGCGCGGCGACGAATCCGGCCGAGCCGATGATCAGCCCGCTGATGCCGAAAGCGAGCACCTGCAGCCGGCGAACATGCAGCCCGGCCGCGCGTGCAGCGTCGAAGTCCTGGGCGAGCGCGCTTATCGCCAGGCCGACGCGGGTGCGGCGATGGAACCAGGCCAGGGCGACGTACCAGAAGATCGCAAGCCCGACCGCGATCAGGTAGCTCGTCGGCGTGCGCGTGCCGAGCAGCGGGAAGCTGGGGAACGGGCTGCGCACGTTGAGCGCGAACGGACCCTGCCAGACCAGGATCGACGCGCCGATCATCACCGACACGGCCATCGTCGTGATCAGCCAGGAGTGCTGCTCGACCGAGGAGCGCAGCGGCAGCAAGGTCACCCAGCCCTGCACGGCGTGGAAGATCATGAGGGCGAGCGCGGCGAGCGGAAGGCCGATCAGCCAGTTGAGCGCCGTCGGCTCGTCGGGCAGCAGGAAATAGGCACAGAGTCCGCCGAGCACCAGCAGGTTGCCCTGCGCGAAATTGAGGATGCCGCTGGCGTTGGAGACGACATTGAAGCTCATCGCCACCAGCGCGTAGACGGCGCCGAGGCCAACGCCGCGGACCAGGATGATGACCAGTTCGTCCATGTCGAAAGAGAGGCCGCCGGCGGCGCCGGAAGGCGCCGCCGGCAGCATCCTATGAGCAGTCGGCGCGCTGCTGGATGCCGCCCTCGCCCAGGACGGCGGGATTCACGATCGCGAGCGCGTCCGGCCCGATCAGGAAGTGGTTCTGCTTCGAGGCGGCAAGACCGCTGTTGACGCCGACGAACTTGCCTGCGTTCTGCTCGATATAGGCCGCGACGGTCGGGCCGTCCGTCTTGCCGCCGCTGCCCTCGACCGCCCATTTCAGGATGTAGGGCGCGTCATACCAGAGCGAGAGATAGTTGAGCGGTAGGCGGTTCGCCGCGTCGGGCTTGAACGCCTTCACCTTGGCGACGAAGTTGCGGAACCGGTCGCTCGGCGGCTGGTTGCCGCAATAGCTGAAGCCCTTGTAGTTGAGCCCGGTCGTGTTCTTGAACCCTTCCTTGCCGACGATCTTGAGCGCCGGGCCGGAGAGCGCAACGCCGTAGCTGCCCGAGACCTTGACGTCCCAGCCGAGCTCGCCGAGGCCCTTCAGCACGTTGCCGGTGTCGTCGCCGTTGCTGGTGAAGAGCAGCATCGCATTGGGGCTGCCGCGCTTCAGGTCGAGGAGCTGCGGGGTCATGTCCTTCGCGTTGTACTGGTACTCCTGCACGCCGGTCACCTTCATCCCGCGCGCGCCGAGCTCGGCCTTCATCGCCTCGACCGCCGTCTTCGCCTGCGCGCCGGCGTCGCTCAGGATCGCCACCGACTTCGCCTTCAGCCCCTTGTCGGCCCAGTCGACCATCTTCTTCGCCTGCGCCTCGGCGTTCGCCAGCATGCTGAAGCCGTAGGGCGCCACCTCGGGCGTCAGCTTCTCGGTGCCGGAGACGTTGATCTCCGGGATCTTCGCTTCGATCAGCATCGGCATGACCGCAAGCGTCACCTGGCTGTAGGTCGGCCCGACCATGAGGTCGACCTTCTCCTGCTGGACGAGGCGCTTCGCCTCGCCGACACCGATCGTCGCATCGGTCTGGTAGTCGGCCATGATCAGCCTGATCTGACGGCCCGCAATGCCGCCGGCGGCGTTGATCTCCTTCACCGCCAGCTCGACGCCGACCTGGGCCGACTCGCCGATCGGCCCCGCCCCGGTGATCGGCAGCATGGCGCCCACCTTGATCGGGCCCTGCTGCGCACTCGCCCCCGTCGCGCCCAGCGCGACGAGCGCCATACCGACTGCAAGCTTCCTCATCGTTTCCCCCTCTCGCTGCCACGCCCGCCCTTCTCTGACAGGCCAAATTCGTCGCTCAGCGCCCGCAGTTCGTCCCGCAGCGCCGCCTCGCTCCATTCCGTGGCCGGGCGCCGCTGCAACCGCGCCCACGCCGCCGTCTTGCCCGGACCACGCAGCTTCGGCGGCAGGGTCGCGAGCCAGGCCGTCACCGCGCCGACCGCTTTCCCCCACTCGCGCTCCCACGCCGTGCGGCCCGGCCCGAGGTCGATCCCGTCCGCGCGCTTCGGATGGCCGCGCAGGCGGGCCGTCTCTGCGGCGTCGATCGCATCGCCGTCGATCGCGACCGCATAGACGCTGCGGGCGCGCTCGCGCGAGACCAGCCCGTCCTGGACATCGCGCAGCACGCGCGCCGGGTCGCGTTCCGCCGGAGCGCCGAATCCCCCGCCGCCGGCGCCGCGAATGGTGAGCACATTGCCGCGCGCCGGTCGGTAGACGCTCGCCTTGGCGATGTTCCGCGTCATGCCGCCTTCGGTGACTTCGGTCATGCCCAACGTCCCGGCGCAGCCGCCGCCGACGCCCCATGGCTCGAAGCGGTACCGCTCCTTTCCCCGCATCACGATCGACGCGTTCGGATGCTCGAGCTCGATCGCGTACTCGACGCCGAAGCCGCCGCGCAACCGCCCCGCCCCTTCCGAATCCGGGATGATGGCGAAGCGGTGCACGACCACGGGCATCTCGGATTCCAGGATCTCGGCGGGGACGTTCCTGAGATACCCGGTCGGATAGTCGATGCCGGTGACGCCGTCGTCGGTCGGCCCGCCGCCGGTGCCGCCTTGCACCGGGTTGGCGACGGCGACCTGCAGCCGCCCCGAGGCGAGGTCGACCGTGGAGATGAGCGTTACCGCGATTTCGCCCGCGCCGGCCGCCGGAAGCCGGCCTGGAATGGCCGTGCTGAGCGCGCCAAGCACGGCGTCGTGCGCGCGCATCGCGGTCAGGAAGCGCATGCCGCACGAGGCCGGGAAAGACGCGTTCACGACCGAATGCTCGGGCAGCACCAGCTCGATGCAGCGCACGATCCCGGCATTGAGGTGCAGCCCCTCGATCTGCGTCACGACGTAGTTCATCACCGCCAGCGACAGGAAGGGATGGTGGCGCTGGCTGCCGGTCGGCAGGTTCAGCGCCGCCTGCACCTGCGGATCCGAGCCGGTGTAGTCGAGCACGATGCGGCCGTCGCCCGGCGCGCGGATCTCGAGTTCGATCCGCACCGGAACGTCGGAAACGATGTCGTCCTCCAGATAGTCGACAAAACGGTAGGACCCGGCCGGAATCGCCTTCAGCACGGCCCGGGTGCGCTGCTCGGTGCGGTTCAACGTCGCCGCCATCGCGCCGCGCATCGCCTCGAGCCCATATTTCGAGACCAGCCGCGTGATGCGCTTCTCGCCGACCTCGAGCGACGCCACGAGCGCGCCGATGTCGCCCCAGTTCAGCGACGGAATGCGGCAATTGTCGCTGATGACGTTCCAGATCTCGTCGTTGAGCGCGCCGCGCCGGTAGAGCTTGACCGGGCGAAGCCGCAGCCCCTCCTGGAAGATCTCGCCGCTGCGCATGTCGGTGCTGCCGGGCACGGCGCCGCCGACATCCGAACAGTGCATGAAGGCCCAGGCGAAGCACACCAGCTCCGCCCCATGGAAGATCGGCTTGAAGAGATAGAAGTCCGGGAGATGCATCACCATGCCCTTCGTCGCGAAGGGATCGTTGGTGATCATGATGTCGCCGGGCGCCCAGTCGTCGAACGCATCCGTTCCCGGATGCATCGGGATGCCGAGAAGCGCGGTGACGCCGGTCGAGTGGGGATAGGCGAAGACCTCGCCGGTCGGCGTCACCAGCGCTGCCGCGTAGTCCTGCGTTTCCTTGATGAAGGTGGTGTGCGCGGCGCGCAGCACGATGCTCGCCATCTCCTCGGCGACGGCGCGGAAATGGTTGGCGAGCACCTCGACCTGGATGTCGGCCCGCGCGAGCCCGGGCTTCGTGGTGTCGAGCATCACGTCACCCGCCGAACGTCATGAGGATGGCGCCGCTGCGCAGGACCTCCGCCTCCCAGCGCGGCGGCACCAGCAGCGTGGTGTCGAGCTGGTCGACGATCGCCGGACCGATCAGGCGGTCGCCGGCCCCGAGCAGCGCACGGTCGTAGACGCCCGCGTCGACCGCGCTGTCGGCGATGCGAACGGCGCGATGCGACCGCGCGGCCGCACCCGAGCCGCGCGGCAGGCTGGCCGCACTCGGGCGCGGCATCCGCCCGACCACGCGCAACCTGAGTTCCTTCAGCCAGACGCCCGCCCGGTCGTTGGTATGGCCGTAGATCGCGCGATAGGTCGAGGAGAACGCGGCGGCGATCGCGCCGGCATCGCCGGCGTCAAGAACCGACTCCGGAAGCGGCACCGTGACGTCGTAACCCTGCCCCTCGTACCGCATGTCGGCAGCGAAGCCGTAGTCCGCGCCGTCGATCGACAGCGACTGCAGCTCTTCGTCAAGCCATGCGCGCGCCTCGGCCTGCAGGTCGCGACGGATGCGCTCGAGCCGTGCGGGCTCCAGGTCGTCGAGAAGGCTGTAGACGGGCGCGATCAGGTCGCCTTGCACGTCCGAGTATGCGGCGCCGAGGGCGCTGAGCGCGCCGGGCGTCTGCGGCACGAGCAGCCGATCGACATAGACCTCCTCGGCGAGGAGCGCACCGATCAGCGGGCCGGCGCCGCCGAACGGGACCAGCATGAAGTCGGGCGCGTCGATGCCGCGCCGCGACAGCACATGGCTCGTCTCCGCGGCCATGATGGCGATGGCGATGGCGATGGAGCCGTCGGCGACCGCCTCGACGCTGGACGAGAGGGCGCTCGCCAGCGGCGCCAGCGCCGCGCGGGCAAGGTCGAGTCGCAGCGGGATCCGGCCGCCGAGCTTCTGGCCGTCGGCGAGCCAGCCGGCGACGAGCATCGCGTCGGTGAGGGTCGGGACCGCCGAGCCGCGGCCGTAACAGGCCGGTCCCGGGTCCGCGCCGGCACTGCGCGGCCCGACACGCAGCACATCGGTTTCGTCGAGCCAAATGATGGAGCCGCCGCCGGCGCCGACGCTGGACACGGCGATGCTGGGCAGCAGCAGCGGAAATTCGGCGACGTGCTCCTCAGTGCTGAGCACCGGCGCACCGCCGCGCACACAGCCGACATCGGCGCTGGTGCCGCCGACATCGATGGTGATGAGATCGGCGGCGTCGAAGCCGCTCTCCCTCGCCACGGCCGCCGCCGCCGCGACGCCGGCCGCCGGCCCGGAGAGGAGCGCCGACACCGGCTGTCGCCGGATCGTGCGGGCGCGCTGCATGCCGCCATTGGAGCGCGTCACCCGCGGCTCGGTCGCGATGCCGCGGGCCGCCGTCCCTTCGATCAGGTCCGCGAGGTAGCGCTGGACCGCCGGCCGCACATAGGCGTTGACCGCCGCGGTGACGGCGCGTTCGTACTCGCGGGCCTGCGGCCAGACCTCGGCGGAGATCTCGACCGGAAGGGCGGGGAAGGCCTGCGTGACGATTTCGCGCGCGCGCCGCTCATGTGCGGGATTGCGGTAACTGTGCAGGAACGAGACGAGCAGAACCTCGGCGCCGAGCGCGACGAGCTCGGCCGCGGCCCTGCGGACGCCCTGCACGTCCAGGCCCTCGCGCTCGCGACCGCTGGCATCGATCCGGCCGGCGACCTCGCGGATGAAGCCGCGCGGAACGAGCGTCGCCGGGCGGCGCGAGTCGTAACGCATCGGATGCGGGATCGCGAGCCGGCCGAGCTCGAACACGTCGCGGAAGCCGACATTGGTCAGCATGCCGATCCGGGCGCCGCGCCGCTCGATCAGCGTGTTCACCGCGATGGTCGAGCCGTGCGTGTGCGCGAGCTCTGCGAGCTGGCGTCCCCGCAGACCGAGTGCCGCGACAATCTCGTCGAGGCCCGAGAGAGTCGCCTGCGCCGGCCGCTTCGGGGTGCTCGGCACCTTGAAGCAGTGCAACCGGCCCGAGTCGTCGAACACGACCATGTCGGTGAACGTGCCGCCGACATCGACGCCGAGGTGACAGAGCGTATCGGCCATTCGATCCTCGCGCCGTGGCGCCGAACGGACGGTCGGTAAATCTGACACTCGTTCAATTGGCGAGTCAAGCTTGGGCGCCGGAGTCTGCGATCAGGGGTGATCCTCGATCTCGACCGCGGCAGCGCCGGGCCGCGTCGGCAACTCCTTTCGCGCGAGACGGTGGCTCGGGGTCATCGGCAGAATGGCAACCACCTCGATCCAGCGCGGGCGCATGACCTTCGGCAGCGCCTTGCGGCAGTCCTCGATCACCTGCGGCATCGGCGGCGCCGACCCGTAGGGCTGCAGCAGGAGAAGGATGTCCTGGTCGCCATGTTCCGACGCGATGCCGATCGCCGCGGCCTTCTTGACCCAGGGCAGCGCCTCGGCGAGCTCCTCGATCCGGTCGGGCTGCAGGTTCTCGCCGCGCCGGCGCAGCGCCGGCGAATTGCGTGCGACAAAGTGCAGGAAACCCTCCTCGTCGAAGAAACCGAGGTCGCCGAAATGATGAAGCAGGTTGCGGGTCTTCCGCAGGGTCGCAACCGGATCGTTCAGATAGCCCGAGAACGTCATGTACGGCCGCGGCGGCCGCGCGACGATGCTGCCGACCGTGCCGATCGGCACGGGCCGATCGAGCTCGTCGACGATGCGAACCTCAATGCCGGGATAGGGCTTGCCCACCGTGCCGCGCCTGCGCATCGCAAGCGTGTTGGAGCAGCAGGCGAGGCACTCCGTCTGCGAGTAGGCATCGAGCACCGGGATGCCGAAGCGCTGCTCGAACAGCTCGGCCACCGCCTCGGTCGCGCCGCCTCCGGTCGCGAAACGAAGCCGGTGCGCCGGCATCTCGCGCGGCTCGGGGCTTCGCGCGAGGAACGAGAGCGATGCGCCGACATAATAGAAGATGGTCGATCCGAAGCGCCCGACGTCGTCCCAGAAGCGCGTGACCGAGAAGCGCTCGGCCAGGTGCAGCTCGCCGCGGAGGGCAAGCGTCGTGACCACCGCGATGATCCCGTCGCCATGGAACAAGGGGTTCGAGAAGTAGAGCCGTTCGCCCGGCAGCATGCCCTTGCCATGGGCGATGTGGTGGCCGAGCTCGAGGACGTAGCGATGCGAGAAGACCACCGCCTTTGGCGGTCCGGAGCTTCCGGAGGTGAACACGATGCAGCTCGCGTCGGCCGCGGACGGCGCCGGAAGATCCTCGACGGATGGCGACGGGCTCGTTGCTTCCTGCGGGAGCAGGAGGATGTCGTCGTCGACCGGGACGGCGCCCGACAGGTCCAGCTTCGCCTCGATGCCGAGCCGGCGCTCGCAGACGATGATTCGCGGGACGATGTAGGTCTGGTAGCGCGACAGCCCCTGCTCGAGGAAGACGGTCGGCAGAAAAATCGCCGTCGCACCCGCGCCGTTGATGGCGAGCCACCAGAAGATGAACTCCGGCCGGTTCGACATGAGGAGCCCGACATGGTCGCCGCGTTTAACGCCCTGTCCGGCGAGGCGCCCGGCGAGCTTCCCGGCGATGTCCGCAGCCTCCGCTGCCGTGTACGACTGCCTGTCGAAACGGAGCCATGCCCGGCCCTGGGGCTGCCGGCGGAGAAGATCGGCGACCGAGCCGAGATCGTCGGGCGCTCGCCCGCCTTCCGGATCGCCCGCGCCGACGAAGACCGACCTTGCCGCCCGCGGCGCGGCGCCGTCTCTCATGCCGTGCCTCCCCTCCGGCGCCTTGCGGCGATGCTAGCTGCTCTTGTCGCCCGGCGTACCGTCGAGCAGCCGCTGCTGGTCGCGCCGGAATGCGGTCGCGAGTTGCGCCATCGTCTGCTGCAGCTGGTCCAGCATCGCGGCCGTGTCGCTCATCGCATCGGCCGGCCGCTGTCGGCGTGGCCAGGCGCCGGTCCGCTTCTGTCCGTCCTCGATGATGCCGCGCTCGATGATCTCGCAGAACGCGCCGGTGATCTCGGGGATCGGGAACTTCGCGAACTTGAACCAGTAGAAGGCGAAGTTGCACATGCCGAGAATCGCGAGCCCCATCAGCCGCGGCTGAATGGCCTTGAACAGGCCCTTCTGCTGGCCTTCGCGGATCACCTCCTCGAGCCGGCGCTCGAACCCGCGCTTTCGCTTGAGGAAGGCGGTGCGGACATGCTCCGGCAACGCGCCCTGCTGGTAATGGACAAGGCTCCACATCTCGCTGTTGTCCAGCAGCAGCTCGACATAGGCCGTCACCATGCGCCGGATGCGCTCGTCGGGCGGCAGTTTCTCCTGCGCGATCGGCAGGACGCGCGTTTCGGCATCGGTCAGCATCCGGTCGTAGATCTCGATCAGGATGTCTTCCTTGGCCTTCACATAGTGATAGAGCGCCGTCTTGCGCACTTCCATGCGGGCGGCGATGTCGCCGAGCGACGTGCCATGATAGCCATGCGTCGCGAAGAGCTCGGCAGCCACCGCGAGGATCTCCTCACGGCGTCCGGTCGCGGGGAGGAGTCGGCGCGACGTGGCGGAACCCGGTTTTCTGGTCGGCATGCAACGCTCCTCGGTCAAGTTGCGGCGCATCGATGGCGTCCTCATGCAAAGCGCGCAAGCAGGTTGTCGGCTGCAAGGTGGCCGGATCTCACGGCCCCATGCGTGTTCGGGTAGTCGGTGTAGTCGCCGGCGAGCTGGACGGCGCCCTGGTCGACAGGCAGGCGGCCGCGCGACAACTGGCCCGGTGTCCAGAACGGCAGGCCGAGCGGCCATCGCTTGATCCAGGAGCTTCGGGGATCGGCGACGAGCGCGGGCGATATCCGCCTGAGCGCCGCGAGCGCCCGCTCGAACAGGGCCTGGTCGGGATGGTCCATCATCTCGTGCGCGTGGCGGCCACCGAGCATCATCTTGACGATGGTCGATGAAACCGCCGCGCCGCGCTCCTGGGCGGGCCAGGTCTCGTTGATGGCCGCGTGAAAGGGAGGCTCGATGACCTGCACGGCGTAGACGCGATTCCAGGGAAAGGGGGGCGACTGGTCGAAGGCGAAGCCGACCAGGATGAAGCTCCCGTACTGCACCGCCGCAAGACGGTTCCGCAGCATCGGCGCGAGTGCGACCGCGATCTCCGCCGCGACCGGTGCCGGCGTGGCGATCACCGCGGCATCCGCCGGGTGGTTGCCGCCCTCGGTTTCAATCGCCACGCCGCGAGATGCGGCTCGGACAACCTTGACCCGTGTGCGCAGGCGGGGTGCCCGCGGCAGCTTCGACGCGAGGATCTGCGTGAACCGCCCGGTCCCGCCGGCGATGACAGAGAGATGGTGCAGTTCGGGCGCGCCGGCGGCGCGCGGCCGCATTAACCCCGGCGTCCAACTGAGGCCGAGGAAGGCGGACATCTCCTCGGGCTCGCCGCAGGCCATGCGGACCGTCATGCTGCGGAAAAGATCTTTCACTTCGGGATGCGCGTCCTCGAGCAACTCTGCGAAGGCGCGCTGGTCGAGCGCGCGCATGTCGGACTTCGGGATCCTGCCAAGTCCGGCGCGCAGCCGCTCCAGGCGGAGGCCGCAGCGCACGAGCGACAGTCGGCCGGCGAGCGAAAGCGGCAGGCGCAAGAACAGCGCCGCCGGGCTCTGGGCCACGATCGTCCGGCCACGGCGATGGACCGCGATGGCCGGCTCGCTGAAGGCGGTGACCGGCACGTCATGCTCGCGTGCCAGACGCATGGCTGGCGTGTCGTCGCCGGCGAGATACTGGGCCCCGAGATTGACGCAGTGGTCGCCGACAGGCCGCGATCGGGTACGCCCGCCGACCTCGTCGTCGGCCTCGAAGACCTCGACATCGTGCCCGGCCGCCGCAAGGCGCGTCGCAGCAGTGATCCCCGCGAGTCCGGCACCGACGATCGCGATCCGCGCCGCCATCGCGACTTACCGCCGGGCAATCCGGTCGGAGATCGCGTCGGCGGCATCGCGCAGGCGATACCCGGCGTCGACCACCGGCAGGAAGCAGGGCCGGCCGCGAAAGACCCGCTTGGCCGGGAATTCCGGCTCCTCGACCGCGCGTGGCGCATTGCGCCGGCGCGGCAGGGCCGGCGCGCGCGCGGCATAGCGCAGCAGCAGCTCGTGTGACGCGCTGACGAACCCGACATCGCGGCCGCCGGCGCCGAGATCGCCCGCGTCGAGCGCGGTTTCCGCCGCGTCGCTGCGCGCCAGCTCGAGCGCGGCTGACGGCCCGCAATGGCCCGCGCCAACGATGGCGACATCGCGGCGCGCCGGCAAGTCCCGGGTTTCGCTGACCGGCGGAACGTCGTCGTACCGGCGGGGTGCCGCCTTGAAGTCCGGGTGCGACATGATCGGACGCTGCCCGCGAACCGTTACCGACCAAGTGTTATACAGACCGACCAGTCAGTCTATGGCGAAATTCGGCTGGTCATTGGTCCCGGCCCGCCGCGAGATTTCAACGATGCCCGCGGACAAGAGCGCCAAAGTCGAGCCGACGGGCGACATCGCGCGCATGGTGGCGCTGCCCGATGCGCAGGCTTGCGCGGGCGTCGGTCGCGATGTGTTCGGGCGATCGGCAAAGGTGGTTGCGGGGAGAGGATTTGAACCTCTGACCTTCAGGTTATGAGCCTGA